>JAVWGW010000100.1:0-6128 GCA_036640375.1 Raoultibacter sp.
GTCGCGGCGGTTACCACGGCCATGTCGTGGCACCCCGAAGAAGCGCAAAACGCCTTGTCGGCCGTTATCCCCACCCGAGCAATGTTGCCCTGGGCATCCGTTTTGAAGTTGCCCGTTGCCCAGTTGATGCCTTCAGAAATCTGCTGATCAATCTTGGCCTCGTGGCATTCCAGGCAGGTGACGTCCGCTTTTTTATGCGTGGCTGCCATAAGCGAAGCATCGTTGTAATAGCCTTCCACGTAATTGTCCATCGGGTTGTGGCACACCGCATTGCAAAAGCTCGGCTGTTCGTGCCACGCGAAAAAGCCCGCGCCCGCCACAAGCAACACCGCCACCACAATGCCCACCGTGATCGGCCACTTCTTCCTTTTCTTCGCTGGCTGGCCCGCCTTTTGCTCCGCCTCTTTATGTTCTTGTTCGGCCATAATTCCCCTCCTTGGTCCGCCATTTACTTCATATATGTATTGTCTTTATTACATCTATGAATTATTATTCGCAGTATGGCATCTTCTTCAACAAAAGGAAATATACAGAATGCAAAAAGTGTCAATTTGAAGAAATGAATCGGATTTATTGAAGGAAGCCATTGACGTTTTGGGAATTGTGTTCATTGACGCCGTATCAATGTCAGGCGTATTCTTCCCTTATCGCACAGGGTGAACGCGGCATCACTAGCGCTTGAGCGGGGAAAACAAGGAAAGTTGTTCGTAATGTGCTGCGGCGGCAGGCTGCGGCAGAAGAAAAGGAGGGGTAACATGTTTGTTATCGATTCGGGGTGGCAACTATTAGGATGGGCCATGGTTTTCATAGGCCTTATCCTGTTCAACGAACTGGCGCGGCGCACCAAAATAGGTGGCATCGCCTGCTTCATCGCGCTGCCGGCGGCCTTGACCGTCTATTTCGTCGTGCTGTATGCCAGCGCAGCGGCGGGCATGGATTGGGCACTAAACAACCCCACCTATATCCACATGACCAGCTGGTTTCACTACGCGAAGCTGTATGCCGCAACCATCGGCTGCGTCGGCTTCATGATTTTGAAGTTCCGCTGGGGTAAGCTGGGTAAGGCAAACTGGTTTAAGTGCTTCCCCTTCCTTATCGTGGCCATCAATATTCTGATCGCCGTTTTTTCCGATTTTGAATGCGCCATCAAAGGTTGGAACACCTGGTGGCTTTCTTCGGAAGGCGTGTGGCTCTATGGCGGCTGGCACAACATTTTCAACGGCACCGCAGGCATTTTGAACATCTTGTGCATGACCGGTTGGTGGGGCATTTACGTGTCGAAGAAGAACCACGCCGACATGCTGTGGCCTGATATGACCTGGGTATTCATTATCGCCTATGACCTGTGGAACTTCTCGTATACCTACAACTGCCTGCCGACGCACGCCTGGTATTGCGGCCTCGCGCTGCTGCTTGCCCCCACCGTCGCCGCATTTTTGTGGAACAAGGGCGGCTGGATTCAAAACCGCGCATTCACGCTATCGCTGTGGTGCATGTTTGCTCAGGTGTTCCCGATGTTCCAAGATGGAAGCGTCTTTTCCACCACGAACACGCTTAACGCTTCCCACGCTGCCGGCGCTGCCGACCCCACCTGGAACCTGGCAATCGGCGCCATCGCCCTGGTAGGCAATGTGGCGGCACTGGGATACATTTTCTATCGTTCTTGGAAGCAGAAGAAGAACCCCTACACCAACGAAATCTTCATCGGCACCCACGATTACAACAAGGCTCTTGCCCGTGCCGACGAACAAAGCTTGGCCGATTTTGAAAAGAAGAACGGCATCGCTGCCGCCGAACTGATCAAAGTGGCCTAGCACAAGCACACTCTAAGCAACCAGCGCAGTAAAACAGTGAACCCGGGATTCCCGGGTTCACTTGCGTTTGGGAGAGGCTGGGGCGCTTGGGGCATAAGATGTTGCTGAAAAAATCTGATTCCGAGCTAAGCCACGACGACAAGAACATGCTTGAAACCTACGAACAAGATATAAGCTTTGTTGACAGAAAGACAATCGCCCCGCTGCTTGAGGACGTACGCCAAAGGGCCTAGCGTCGCACCAGGCGTCTGGGCAGGCGCAATGACCTGTACCAAGGTTCAGACACAGGTCGCAAGATTTTTGAATGATTGAATTGCAGCTTGACCTGTAGACTTTGTTTCGTTGTGACCACTTTCTGACCACCTCGCCTCTTTTCGTCCGTGAAATGAAAAAGCGGTTTACCTGTTTTACCAGGTAAACCGCTATGTTTGTGGTCGCGGGGACCGGATTTGAACCAATGACCTTCGGGTTATGAGCCCGACGAGCTACCAGACTGCTCCACCCCGCACTATGTGCCTTGCTTCCGAGAAATGAAACACTCAAAAGCGGCGAATATTGATGATACTATCCCCTGGCAGCGAATACAAGAAAAAGTTCCCATGAAGAAGCAATTTGGCAAAAGTATCACTTGAATCACACATACGGGGGCCGCTGCGCGCCTAAAATTTCCCTTTTCCTCTTAAGGGGCTGTGGTTTAGGGGTACTATAAGAAAAATGAGCTCAGGCGCTTGAGGCGCGTTGAGCGTATATATTTAGTAGGCGCTTTTGTTGCGTTTCTTCAATCTGGGGAGATTTTATGGCTACCACCTCGCATACGCCAAGCTCGGCCACAGGCTTTTCACCCACGCGGGCTCTTCTTTCCTTGTTGTTGTCCGCCGCGTTAGTCTGCTCAATGGGCTTCGGGGCAGTAAATGCTTGGGCCGACACCGCTGCCCCGGCATCCAACCAAGCACTCCTTGATACCAGCAGCGCGCCCGACAGCACAGCTGTGCCCGACACCGCTGTTCCTGCGGCGGGCGGTGCAAGCGATATCACCATTTTCCACACCAACGATATGCATGGCTATTTGCAGGGAAACGGCGCAAAGGTCGTCGGCATCGACAAGGTGGCCACCCTGCTAAAAACCACACCTGACGCCATCTTAGTCGATGCGGGCGACGCGACGCAGGGGGCGCCGCTGGCCTCGCTTACCAAGGGTGCTGCGGCCATCGAGCTTATGAACGCCGCAGGGTATAGCGCTATGGCTTTGGGAAATCACGAATTTGATTACGGCATCGACCAGCTGCTAAGCAATGCCGCAAACGCTAGCTTCCCCTTCCTTTCGGCCAACACCTTGAAAAACGGCACACCCCTTATGCAGGGCGTCGCCTTCAAAGGAGGCGTGAACAACGGCAGCAACACCATCGTTGAAGCGGGGGGCAAACGCATCGGCTTCTTCGGTCTTACCACAACGCAAACCGCCACGAGCACCAACCCCTCTGGCGTGAAAGACATCACCTTTGCCGATGAAGTGGCCACCGCACAACAGCAAATCGATGCGCTGGGGGCCGAAAACGTCGATGCGATTATTGCGCTGTGCCACATGGGCAATGGGTCTGCCCCGTGCACGGGACCCGATTTGGCCGCAGCCCTTGGTGGCGCCTACGCCGGCAAGCTAACCGCCCTGATCGATGGGCACAGCCACACCGAAGAAAACACGCTTATCAACGGCACGCTTGTTGTGCAAACAAAGTGCAACTTGGCCAAGGTCGGAAAACTCACCCTCTCGTTTGCCCCCGGCACAGCGCCCACGGCAACCGAAACGCTGCTGTCTGCTGCCGCTCTTGAAAGCACGCCCGGCGACCCCGCCGTGGCTGCCCAGTTGCAGCGCATTACCGAAGAACAAAACGCGCTGCTTTCACGCGTCATCTGCACGACGCCGACAACTCTGTGGTCCGGTTGGTTGGAAAACGGGCTGCCCCCTTCCCGCCTGGTCGAAACGAATTTCGGCAATCTAGCCGCCGACGCCTACCGCAACACAGCCCTCGACTTCATGAAAACAGCCAGCCTTGAGGCGATGCCCGTGGTGGCCATCGAAAACGGAGGATCTTTGCGCGAAAAAGTCGCAGCCGGTCCGCTCACCCTTGGAAACCTGGTAACTACCTTTCCCTATTCAAACACGGTGGAAATGAAAACCATTACCCCGCAGATTCTGTATCAGCTTTTGGAAAAATCGCTGGCTCACCTGCAGGGACAAGACGCTCAAACGGGATTGCTGCTGCAAACCAATACGCCGGGCGCCGCAGCTTCAGGATCGTTTTTGCAGGTAGGAGGCTTCTCGCTTGTGGCCGACCCCAACGCGGTGGCGGGCAGCCGCGTTGCCAGCATCACGCTTGACGGTGCCGCCGCCCCCCTTTCCCGAACGGACAACGCCACAAAAATCGCCCTTGCAACCAATAGTTTTGTGATGGATGGTGGCGACGGATACGCCGAACTAGCCAGCTTGCCCCTGGTGGCCGAACTGGGCGGGGAACTCGAATCGGTTGAAGCGCACTTAAACGCGCTTGCCGGTGGCGGTGGCACCGGTGCAATCCCCGTGGCTGCCAACGGCGTAAACCGCATCCACTTTTTGGGCAGCTACACCCCTGCGCCCTACACGGCCAAACTTACCATCGTCGATGAAGCGGGAGCCCCCCTTGCCCACAAAGCCCTTTCCTACGCCATCGATGCCGGCCCCCGCATAAACGGCACAAGCGATGCGCGCGGCATCTTAGCCCTGACGGTCGCTGACGGCCCGCACGCCATTCGTCTGGGCACAACGCTTACGGAAATATACGTGAACAACTATCTGGGAGTTGGCGTGTTGGAAGATGCCACCCACGGCAGCTACCCGAAATTGACCTTCCTGGCCAACGGCAGCTGCGACCCCCTTATTGATCCCGCGCCGCAGCCGACACCAGAACCCGCGCCGCTGCCCGAAGCGGCACCCACACCAGCACCTGCCGCCGCGCTTGCAAAAACCGGCGACAAGACCGCTGCCCCCGCTGCTGCATTGGCGATGGGGGCGCTGGTTTCGCTGGCCCTTGCCACGTGCGCGCTTAGGCTTCTTCGGCGGCCTGCATGAATTCGAGGTTTTTTTGCACGTAGAACCAGTTGGCGGCCGAAGTGACGGCGGCTATGGCCAGGCGGCGTTCGAGGGTGAGGGTGTTTGCCTGGGTGACACTTAGGGCAAACGCGCAGCTTTCGGGCTGCTCAAGGTGCCAATCGCCCAAAACGTGCTGCTGTAATTTTCCGCAAAAAAGCGTGCGCAGGCTTTCTTCAAAGGCGGTGCAGAAAAAATCGTAGGCGCGCGAGACTTCGTGGGTATCAATCTGAATCAAAATAAGCCGCAAAATTTCGGCGATGGAATAGGTCTGCTTCAGCACGCACACCACGATTAAATAGGCCACGTGGCTGCTGGTGTACTTTTTCGCCTGGGGCTGCGGCACCAGTTTTTGCTTCACATAATTGTTCACCATGGAAGAGGTGAGCAGCTTTTCGCCCGTGGGAGCAATGATGCCCACCTGCTCATCGATGTAGCCAATCAGCTGGTCCATATACAAATCGATGCGCGGAATTTCATCGTAGCGCGGAAGATGAAAGGCCGCGATGCGCGCCGCGTATGCGCTTGCGCGCTGCGATGCCAACTGGCCGCCCTCAAGCAACACGCTTGAATACTTGCGCGCTTCCTCCAGCGCGGCGGCGCTTGCACAAAGCGTAGCGGAAAGTTTTTTGGCGTCGTGTTCATCGGGCGCAAGAAGGGCGGCAAGAGAAGAGCCTTGGCGAAGGTGGGGCTGTGTTTGTGTCGTTTGTTTCTGCTTCATGAAAGCTATGTTAGCACTTCGTGTGCGCCATCACATCAAATCCGCAACTTGTTGACATGATGCTTGATATTCCTTAATCTAGTTTTCAATACTAGTTGAAAGGATCCACGTGACCACCCAGAAAATCGCCCTTATCACCGATTCATGCACCGATGTTCCTGCTGAATTGGCGCAGCGTTTCCACATTCTTACCGCGCCGCTGACCATCAATTACAAGGATGCCTCCTATCGCGATCGCGTCGAAATTTCCCCCGAAGAAGTGTACGCGCGTTTTGCCGAAGAAATTCCCAAGACCTCGCTGCCCCTGCCTGCCGACATCAATGCCCTGTTTGAACAGGCGATTTCTGAAGGTTGCACCCATGCGGTAGTCGTTACCATTTCATCGGGGCTTTCGGGCACCTTCGACATCATGCGCCATCTTGCCGCCACCTTCCCCACCTTGGAAACTGCCGTTATCGACACGAAAAGTATC
>JAVWGW010000101.1:0-6116 GCA_036640375.1 Raoultibacter sp.
ATGCAGCAGAAATGATTTTCCCCGAAAACCCCCCGCGTGTCAACGGCTAATTTTGAAAGCGCACATTTCCCCAACAAGCACAGCGCCGGCAGGGCGTTTTCTGCCCAATGAGGCTGGCGGCGCAAAGGGCGCACATCGGCCATTTTTTCCCTGAGAAATACGTCAATGTTGTTGTTTATGACGCTGGATTTACCGTTCATGCAGAAATGCAGATTTATCTCTTTCGTTACGCTAGGATATGCGCAGAAAAAAGGCTGCAGACCCCTAGCTTGAAGAAGGCATACTATGAAAGCATACCTTATAAAGACGTTGCAAATCACCCTTGCTTTGGTGCTGGCTATCATGCTGGCACTGGCCTGCTTAAGCGGCCTGCCCTTGGCGGCGTTGGCCACCGATGCTGCAACGCCGCAGCCGTCAACCGCTGATTCGGTGGTTGCCACACCCCCGGGGGCTGAAGAGGTAGCGCCGGCTTTGTTGGCCACTTCCTCCATCTTACCCGCTCAGCCACAAAGGGGAGATGTGGCCATCGATGCCGCACATTTTCCCGATGCAAACTTTCGCGCCTATGTGAAAGAGGTATGTGACACCAATCACGATGGGGTTCTTCAGTCATTTGAGCAGGTTATTCGCACCGTGGTGGAATGCGGCGGCAGAAATATACAATCGCTGGACGGCCTTCAATACTTTTTCAACCTGCAAACACTGGATTGTTCGCATAACAACCTGGTGGAGCTTGACATTTCGGCCAATACGCAGTTGGTAAGTTTAACGTGTCACAACAACCAGCTTGCCGCGCTCGATGTTGGGCAGAGCAGCTTGCAAGATTTGACGTGTGCTTACAACAATCTTGCCACCCTCAAGCTTCCTGCGAGCATACTTTCGGTCAATTGTCGTACCAATCCGCTTATCTCGCTGGATGTTTCGCAGGCGACAGCGCTGCGCATTTTAGAATGTTCGTATACCAATCTTGCCGCGCTTGATGTTGCGCCGGCTGTTTCTTTGCAGAAGCTGCTTTGTCAGCGCAGCCAGTTGACCTCGCTTGATCTGGGCACCAATAGCGCCCTGGAATTTCTGTGGTGTCACAACAATAGGCTGACCTCGTTGGATGTTTCCCGCAACCCCGCGTTGACCACGCTTTCTTGTGCTGAAAACAAATTGACCTCGCTTGACCTTAGGGGGAAGCACCTGAAAAATTCAATCGTGTCACCGCAGCGTGTGGTAGGTGAGCTTTCTTGGAGCAACGGCCGGTATGTGAGCGACATAAAATCGCTGGTAGGGGCAGGTCTTTTTTGGGCGGTATCCGGTGTGACAACGCTGGTGGATGAAAAAAGCAGTTGGGACGCAGCTGCGGGCCTTCTTTCTTGGGAAAAGCTGCCTTCCAACTGGGCATATGGCTATGAAACGCAGGAGGCAAGCGGCTCTGTAGGCAGCATGGAAGTGCGCGTGGAGCCCATCTGCCAGACTATCACCGCTGCGACGGGCGGCCACGGCGCAATTAATCCGCCGGGGGAAACTGTGGTGCTGAGGGGCAGCTCGATGACGTATGCGTTTGTTCCCGATGCTGGCTATGAGCTGGCTGTTGTTACCGTTAATGACCGCCCGGTGACACCCGTAAACAACACACTTACCCTAGAATCGGTGCGCGAAGACATCGTGCTTTATGCCGCATTTACGCCTGTGGCGGTGGCGCCGCCCATGTATAACGCCAAGGCTTCGGCGGGAGCCAACGGAACCATCAACCCGTCGGGCGTGACTCCCATTATTGAAGGGGGATCGCAGGTCTACACATTTAGCCCCGAGGCCGGCTATGAGTTGGGCGTTGTGCTGGTTAACGGCGCGGTTGTAACGCCGGAAAACAATCGCTATACCTTGGCGGATGTGCGCGCGGATGCCACCATTCATGCCACGTTCAAGAAAGGCGCTATGCCGCCCGATCCACCTACGCCGCCTGTGCCACCCACCGATGGGGGCACCACCACCATCGTTGTGCCTGGCACAGCCACCATTAACAACCACGCGATTGTGGAACGCACGATTTTCAATGCTGCGCCGCCCGCAGCGCCGCCCGCAGCGTCTCAGGCGGCGCCGCTGGTCACGCCCGCGCCCGCGGCCACATCTGTTCCCGCTGTCGCCCCGGCCGCGCAGGCCGCGCATGTTACCGAGCCCGAAGCGGTTGGGACCCAAGGTGGTACGCCGGAGAACCCCGTCTTCGGCGCAAAATCTCTCAACGGACTGCTGCTGGCGGCCATCGCTGTTTCTATTTTTGCCTTTGGCGGCGTGACCCTGTATTTCTTGGGAAAATCACGCCAGCCGAAAGCCTCCACCATCACGATAACGGGCGGCTCCGGTTTGCGGCTCTAAGGGCCCCGCCGCGTAGTCGCACCACAGATATATGGCACGCAAAGCACGTTGCTCGATGCGCTCTATAGGAAAAAGATGCTCGCTGTGCGAGGGTCCAAGGAAAGGGAAAGCCGTGGAAGTAAAGAAAACAAAAATGGTAAGCAAAAGCTTTATAGCAGCGCTTGTCGCCGTAGTAGTGTTGGCCTTCTTGGCCGGAAGCTTGCAGGTGGCGCTGGCTATGGGCGACGCACGCGGGATTGCGCCACAGAATCCCGAGGAGTCGCTGCCCGTGCACATTGCCTCTGTGCCAGAAGGCGGTGTTGATTTGTCTGTTCCCAGAATGCTGGCGCTCCCCGCATTTTCCTCCTTTTCCGTTGAGCCTGCTGGGGCGGCTGCTCCCGTTGCCCCAGCCGCTGCCGAGGAGGCTGTGGCCATTACCCCGGCGAACTTCCCCGATGCCTTGTTTCGGGCAGAGGTGGAAGGCTTCGACACCAGTGGTGATAAAAGCCTGCAGCCAGCAGAACGCCGGGCGGTGGATTCGATTGGGCGCTTCAACGTGACATCGAACGTGCAAAATTTTAAGGGTATTGAATATTTTGACGCGCTTGAAACGTTTATTTATGAAGGCAATAACATCACGGCCGATCTGAAGCTCGACCTTTCCCACAATACCAATCTTAGGTATATAAGCCTGGTAAACACTCAGGTGACCCAGCTTTCCATTCCCTCTTTGCCGAAGCTGGAAAAGCTTTACTGCAGCAACAACAAGCTGGTAAAACTTACCTTTGCCGATTTGCCGAAGCTCAAGCGCTTGGATTGCGGCAACAATGAGCTTGCAGAACTCAGCGTTTCTTCCTTGCCCGCCTTGGAGAATCTTGCCTGTTTCGACAACCGTCTTACCACTCTTGATCTTTCCGCCAACAAGCTCAAATTCGTCAACCTGGAACAGGGGGAAAACGCGCAGAAGCGCCGGTCGGTGCACCTTCCCCTGCAAGATGCGTATTTTGTTTTGGACATGAAAGGCATCGTGGGTGCGGAAAACGTGGCCCGGGTGCGCAATGTGCAATCCAACATGGGCGCTGCCGATTACGATGCGGCAACGGGTCTGGCAAAATGGAGTGTTGCGCCGTCAAAAATTACCTACGAGTATAACTATCTGAATTCTGCCGCAAACGTAAAAGCGAAGATGACCGTCACCCTTGACGCTTTGGTGGGTGAAAACTACCACACGGTCATGGCCACTGCGGGGGAAAACGGCCTCATTACCCCCGCGGGCGCGGCGCCCGTGGTTAAGGGGGGCTCGATTACCTTCAACTTTACCCCGAATACTGGTTATGCGGTCGATACCGTTACCGTCAATAACGCCCCGGTAACCCCCGTAAACAACGCATTCACCATCGAGGATGTGCGCACGAATGACACCGCCATCCATGTTACTTTCAAGGCGCTGCCGATTATTGTAGCTGCATCACAGGGCCATGGCAGCATCACCCCGTCGGGCACTTTTAGTGTTGAGGAAGGGTCTTCGCCGAAGTTTACGTTTATCCCCAACGAGGGCTACGAGGTTGATACGGTCAGCGTTAATGGGGCGGAAGTTACTCCCGTCAACAACGCATTCACGCTTGATCCTGTGCGAGCCAACACCACAACCACCATAAGCGTTTGGTTTAGTGCTATCAGCAGTGCCAGAGAATACATCGTTGCAGCCTCTGCGAGCCCTGGCGGCACCATTAGTCCTGCGGGCAACGTCCCGGTTGCACGCGGGGGATCGCGGTTTTTCAGCTTTGAGGCCAAGCCGGGGTATGAACTGGATGCCGTCACCGTCAATGGCGCACCGGTTGTTACTGCAAACAATACCTACACTATGACCGATGTGCGTGCGAACGCCTCTATTCAGGCCGCGTTTAAACTTGCCCCTGCTGTTGCGAAAAAGTATCTTATCGAAGCTTCGGCTGGTGCGGGCGGAACTATTGATCCTGCGGGCACAAGTGAAGTGGACGCCGGCGCTTCCTGGACCTACGTGTTCACGCCGCAGCCCGGCTATGTAGTGGACACGGTGAGCGTTGATGGGGCGGCCGTAGCGCCCACCAACAACACCTATACCTTTGTTGATGTGCAGACAAACAGAGCCATCTATGTTACGTTTAAGAAGATCTCTGCTGGGGGAAGCGAGGGCGACGGTGGCGCGGGCAGTGGTGGCGCGGGCGGCGCGGGTGGTGGCGGCAACACCACCATCGTGGTGCCCGGCACCAATACTGTCACCAATAACACGGTCACCGAACGCGTCACCGTTGTGAATGTGCCGGCTGCACCGCAGGTGCCACCTGCCGCCCCGGCGGCAGACACCGCCGCAGCCCCCGTGGTAGCAGAACCGGCCCCTGCCGCCAGCGCTGCTGCGGCTGCCACGGACGCGGCGGCTGCAAGCTCCAAGCTAGAAAATCCTGCCTTGGGCGCGCAGAGTCAAAGCCTCGACACCAACAATATCTTACTTGTTATCTTGCTGCTGACCAGCTGGGTGTTCGGAAGCTTCGCCGTGTTCTTCGCTCGCAAACGTGCGCGCGTCCGGGATGCTGCCAATCACATCAACTAGTCCCTCTTCCTAGCAGCTCATTTCCTTTTCCACCAGCACGCAAAGCGGCCTTTTTGTCACCAGCAAGAGGGTCGCTTTTTTGCGCGCACGCGCGGCGTTGGGCGGTTGGACCGCAGGCTTCTGCCGAGTTGTGTGTGTGCTTGCCGACAAAACAAGGTATGATACGAAAACGAGTCGGAAAGGTAAGGTGTTTTATGGAAAAGCAGCTCACTCAAGAAGAGCGCAAAATCGCACTCTACGATCAGTTCAATGATATCAATGCAATCGACCCCTCTTTCTACGAACAATACGATGTGAAGCGCGGTCTGCGCAATAGCGACGGCACGGGCGTTATCGCCGGGGTCACAAACATTTCAAATGTGCACGGCTATGTGCTTTCCGATGGCGATAAAAAGCCTGATGAAGGCATACTTTCTTTTCGCGGCTACAACGTTTCTGACCTGTTGGCCGCCGCCCCGTTTGAAGGGCGCTTCGGTTTTGAGGAAGTGGCGTATCTGCTGCTTATGGGCGAATTGCCCACGGCCACCCAGCTGCGTCAGTTTGTTGCGGTGCTTGATGCCCAACGCGAACTGCCCGATGGTTTTACCGCATCACGCCTGATGAAGGATACTCCGCACGATTTAATGAACACGCTTTCGCGTTCGGTTTTGCTGCTGTATGCCGATGACCCCGATGCGGAAGATCGTTCCCCCGCCCACGAAATTCATACGGCAATTTCGCTGATTTCGCGTCTGCCGCGCATCATGGTGCTGGCCTATTACGCCAAGCGCGCTGCTTTTTTCAACGAATCCATGATCATGCACCGCTTTGTCCCCGGACAAACCACGGCGGAAACCATTTTATCCATGCTGCGCCCCGATCGTGGGTTTTCTGCCGAAGAAGCGCGCATGCTCGATATCATGCTGTGCCTGCATGCCGAACACGGCGGCGGCAACAATTCCACGTTCACGTGCCGCGTGCTTTCCTCTTCCGATACCGATCCGTATTCCACGTATGCAGCGGCCATCGGTTCGCTGAAGGGCAGCAAGCACGGTGGCGCAAACCACCAGGTGTTGGCCATGCAGCAGGATTTCAAGGCGAACATCCAGCATTGGGATAACGATGGTGAAGTGGCCGATTATCTGGCGCGCGTCGTGAACAAGGAAGCCTACGACCGCACGGGTCTTATCTATGGCATGGGGCACGC
>JAVWGW010000102.1:0-6020 GCA_036640375.1 Raoultibacter sp.
CCGCCGACACAGAAGGCCATGGTGGAGCTGGGGTTGGCGAAGGGAGGCAGGCATGAATAGAGAGGAAATGAACAAGAAGCTTGGTGCGAGCGAGCAGCAGCTAGACGTGTGGGCGCAGGAATACGACAACGACACATGGGATAGCACGCACCTTGGCAAAGTGGTTATGGGGCGCCCGTTGATGTTTGGGGTGCGCATGAAAACAGTTACCTTTAAACTGCCCGAGGAAAATATCACGGCACTCGATGCGCTTGCCAGCACTCGCGGAGAAAGCCGATCTGATTGTTTGCGTGCGCTTGTAAATCGCGCATTGGTAGGAGCTTCGCACTCCTAGCGTTTCACCAGGGGGACGCGGTTGGATTTTCGGTTTGCATGGTAGCGCAAAATACACTTTTACGGCGGACTTTTTGTTGTTCGTTACACTTTTAGGTCGCACTTTTTGTGTTTCGTTACACTTTTCAGGCGGACTTTTGCGGTTTTCGGGATATGGGGGGAAACGGGTATAATGGACGGGTTTGAAACTATGTGCGGCTGCAGGGATTTTTTGGCGGTGGCACAACGGAAACCGTGCAAGGCGAAAGGCGCGAATATGGCACAGGCAATTCATTTTGGAACGGACGGATGGCGCGCTATCATCGGGGAAGATTTCACCGATGAAAATCTTGCACGCACCATTGCGGCTGCGGCGTGCATCTTCAAAGAACAGCGCGCCAGCGATCCGGCTTTAGCGGGTTGCGATACCCTCATTGTTGGGCACGACTGCCGCTTGGATGCCCACAGCTATTCCCAGCTTGCGGCCGGTGTTGCCGCAGCTGAAGGCTTTGCCGTCAAATTGTCGAACGATTTTTGCCCCACGCCGTGTTTGTGCTTTTCGGTGGCGCGCGACCCGCGTGCAATTGGTGGCATCATGCTTACCAGCAGCCATAACCCTGCCGAATACTTGGGCGTGAAGCTGCGCATGGCCGATGGCGGCGCCTCTTCGCAGGAATTCACCGATCGCGTGGAAGCGGTTTTGCCCGATCAGGCACCCACTGCGCGGGGGGCATTTGAGGAAGTTGACCTGATTACTCCCTATTTGGAGGCACTGAAGCAGCGCGTCGACGGCGAGGCCATTGCCGCTGCTCATTTGCGCGTTGTGGTCGATCCTCTCTACGGTGCCGGGCGTGGCCACTTGGCAGGATTGTTGCGCGATCTAGGCGTTGAAGTGTGCGAAATCAACAACGCGGCCGACCCCACTTTCGATGGCCTGCACCCCGAACCTATTCCGCCATGGATTGACCGTGGCCTGGCCAAAGTGGTGGAATTGGGCTTTGATGCCTGCTTCATCAACGATGGCGACGCCGACCGCATCGGTGCGGGCGATGAACACGGCAACTTCGTGAACCCGCACCGCATTATCACCTTGCTGGTGGCGCACCTGGTTGAAGACAAAGGGCTGCACGGCCGCGTCGTTTCCACCATCACCGCTTCGGCCTTGCTGGCGCGCCAATGCAAGCGCCTGGGGCTAGAACTTACCAGCACGCCGGTGGGCTTCAAGTGGATTTATGCCGAAATGGGCAAGGGCGATGTCATGCTGGGCGGCGAAGAATCCGGCGGCATCGGCATTCCTTCTCACGTGATGGAACGCGACGGCCTGCTGATGGCTTTGCTGCTGGTCGAAACCATGGCGCAGCGCCACATGAGCCTGGGTCAGCTGGTGCAAGATATGTGCGACAAGCTGGGCACGCTTGAATTTGCCCGCCGCGGGCTTTCTATAACCGAAGAACAGATGCAGCATTTCCGCACAGAAATTGTGCCCAACTGCAGCAAGCAGGCCTTCTGCGGCAAGCAGGTTGTGGCCGTTGACCGGCGCGATGGCGTCAAGTTTTCGCTGGAAAACGACGCTTGGGTTATGATGCGCCCCTCCGGCACCGAACCCCTCGTGCGCATTTACGCCGAAGCCGCCACCATGGAAGAAGTAGAAGCGCTGCTAGAGGCCGCAAGCGAGGTCGTGGTTGCCTCCTAGAGCCCCAACTTTGCATCCAGCACAATTTTATGTCGATTTTATTATCAGAATTATGTATAATATCGACATGAAAAAAACTGGAAGCAGAGAATCGCTTTATTCACTCGCCTTATCACAATGGGGTTTGTTCACGTCTGCGCAGGCGCTTGCTCAGGGAGTGAATAGAATACAACTTGCAAGGATGCTCGGCGATGGGCGGATTGAATCTGTTTCCTACGGAACATACCGCCTTGCCGCAGGGGAGGAAACGAACCACTGCGGGCTCAAAGCTTCCTGGCTTTCGCTCTACCCGAAACCTTCGGCCTTTGAACGTTTAAGGGTAAGACCCTATGATGCCGTCGTTATGGGAAGAACTGCCGCATGCATGCACGGTGATACGGATATGTACGAAACCCCTTATGCTTTTGCCGTCAAGAAAGGCAAGCGTACTGCGCGCGAGGATGTGAAATTGTTTCCTTGGGAAATTGACGAACAGGACATTGTGATAATCGAGGGTCTTCCCGTCTCTTCTGTCGAACGCACCATCGCCGATTTGGTGCGCCTGCGTGACGACCCGAGCCTTATAGGCAATTTCATGGCAGGCGCTAGTAAAAGAGGCCATAACGTGAACGAGACGAGGCTTGCAATCCTTCTTGCCCCGCTTGCGTCAAGAAACGGTTTTCCGAAAAATGCAGGAAGTGTTTTTGCAAAAACACTTATAAGCGACAACGTCGAAGCGCATCAGATCAGCCGGGCAGCCAATGTGCTCATGCGCGCCCTTGCCGCATCGCCCTCGTACCAAAACCTGAGCGATCACACCGAAGGCGGGGGCATGTCCAAGGCTGCACTCGAAACAAAAAGCATTCTGCCCGATGCCTCCAGCCTGTCGTTTATGCCAGCGCTTGATCAGCTTCGCGCATCGCTTGATCCCTACCAGCAACTGCATAACACGCTGAACCCCCCAACCAAAGGCCAGGATAAGGAAAGCAATGGAACGCTATAAGACCCCCCGAGCATTTGAACAAGCCATCAAGGCCGCAGCCCAGGCTTCGCATCGAGATACAAACAAGGCTATCAAAGGCTTCTATCATGACCGGTTCTTATGTCGGGTATTCAGTTGTGATGAGCCTGCTTTTCCGATTTGTTGATGCAGTACCTGTTGATATTTCTCAAGACTATCGGGAAGGCTACACCGTTGTTTTTGAGGTATGGCTTGGAGGCACAAAAAGGATAGAGCTTGTTTCCATTGATCTTGTCGTTGACGCCACCCAGCCCGATGATTACGAGGTTTTGATACCCGTCAACCGCCTTGATGTCGAAGGTGTCAAGATGTTTAACTACATTACAAATACTCCCGAAAAGCGGATTGCCGAAAAAGTGTGCGCGACGATGCAAACCTACGGCAATGGGCCGTCCTCCAGAGTGAAAGACCTCGTAGACCTAATCGTTTCAATGCGGGGTGAGGAAGTTGATGCCGACAAGCTTGCTTGCATCATATCTGCGGAATGCAAGCTAAGGCGCATTCCGCCCTTCGACAATTTCTCTGTACCCGATAACTGGAAGGTCAACCTTTCCACCAACTATAAAAAGCTAGCTTATGAAGCGCAATTACCGGCAGAATACTCTGAAGTGGATGTAGCGGAAGTCATGATTCGTAATTGGATTGCCCCAGCTATCAATGCTGAGGCTGCTGGGTGTAGGTGGAAACCTGACGCTCAAAGATGGTTTTAGGTGGCCAAGATTGGTGGTCGGAGGCACCTTCCCGTGCTTTAAGCCGCTGGCTTCGGAAATAATACTTTTTGCGCGAAAAATCACACGATTGTTGTCTTGTGCGCTGGCGTTGGGGTATAACAGGAGGCACAACAAGCAGCGCCTTCCTAAAAGGCGGCGGCTGCATCGTGCGCTGAAAGGATGAGCCATGTGTACAAATGGAATCAACAC
The DNA here is from genome assembly GCA_036640375.1 of Raoultibacter sp. GTDB lineage: Bacteria > Actinomycetota > Coriobacteriia > Coriobacteriales > Eggerthellaceae > JAVWGW01. The sequence continues at coordinate 3,926 of JAVWGW010000102.1, forward strand.
CGGCCAATATAAAATGATGCTTGAGCAGATGGACGACCAGATTGCCCTTAATCGCCGCTGGACGCACAAGCTGTTTCACAACGCCGACGATTCGGGCTTTGCCGCAACGGCCGCAACGCTCAAGGAAATCCAGGGGCTGCTTGATGAAGCGCGCGCCCTGCTTACCGATGCGCAAGACGCCGTGGACAAGGATGCCTCTTCAACATCCGGCGTAACCGTCAACCTGGTGTAGGCCGGCCATGGCTTTGGACCTTATGCGCTTTTCGGTGGCCATGCCCGAAGATTTGCTGATGCAGTTCGACCATCTGGTCGCGCGGCGAGGCCTGGCGAAAAATCGCAGCGAAGTGGTGCGTGATCTGGTGCGCGAAGCGTTGGTGGAAGAAGAGTGCGCCACGCCCGGCCAAGTGGTGATGGGCACGCTTACCATCGTGTTCAACCACCACGCCAGCGACCTGCAAGAAAAGCTGCACACCATCCAGCACGACTATTTTGGCAACATCATTTCGTCGATGCACGTTCACCTTGACCAGCGCAATTGCCTGGAAGTGATCGTGCTGCGCGGCGAAACGGGGCGGGTGCAAGACATCGCCAACAAAATCCTGGGCACAAAAGGCGTCAAAACCGGCCGCCTGGTACTTACCACCACCGGCACACATATATAAAGGTAGGCATACGAATGGATGAAACAGTACTGCTGGGGCACGGCAGCGGCGGAACCATGATGAAGCGCATCATCGACGAAGTGTTTTTTGAAGCCTACGGGTCCGATGAACTGCTGCGCGGCGATGATGCCGCCGTGTTGCCCGCGCTTGCCCCCGGCGAGCGCCTGGCGTTTTCCACCGACAGCTTCGTGGTCACGCCGCACTTTTTCCCCGGCGGCGATATTGGCCGTTTGGCCGTGTGCGGCACGGTAAACGACGTGGCCACCAGCGGCGCGCTGCCCCTCTATTTAAGCTGCGGATTCATTTTGGAAGAGGGCTTTTCTATGGAAAGCCTGCGCCGCATTTGCACATCCATCGCCACCACAGCCAAAGAAGCCGGCGTGCGCGTGGTTACGGGCGACACGAAAGTGGTCAACCGGGGCAGCGGCGACGGCGTGTTTATCAACACCAGCGGCATCGGGGTGATACCCGCCGGCGTGCAGCTTTCGGGCACCCTGATTCAGCCGGGCGATAAAGTGCTGGTCAGCGGCACGCTGGGCGATCACGGCATCACCATCATGAGCTGCCGCGAACAGCTAAGCTTCAAGGCCGATCTGCAAAGTGACGCCGCCCCCCTAAACCACCTGATAGCGGCCACCCTTGCCGCCGCGCCGCACACACGCTGCTTCCGCGACCCGACGCGTGGCGGCCTGGCTTCCACCTTAAACGAACTGGCCGCGCAATCGCAGGTGGATATCACTGTGGAAGAAGACGCCATCCCCGTAAAAGATGCCGTGCTGGGCGCCTGCGAAATGCTGGGCTACGACGTGATGCAGGTGGCCAACGAAGGCAAGATGGTGTGCGTGGTTGCCGCTGACGAGGCAGAAGCTGCCGTAGAGGCCATGCGCGCCAATGCTTACGGCATCGATGCCGCCATCGTGGGCGAAGTGGCCGCCGCGCAGCCCGACCGTGGCCCCAAGGTGTTTTTGCGCACCACCTTTGGCTCAAAGCGCATCCTGGATATGCTGGTTGGCGAACAGCTGCCCCGCATTTGTTAAGGGAAATCTCTTTTTTGTTCGGTGAACGCCTGGAAATAATGCCTTTATCGGAATTTTTGGGAAAACGGCTTGCAACGGGGGAAAGTCATGGTATTGTGCCCAAAGATAGTTTGGAGAGCTTGGTTCCAAACGTGAAGAGTAAAGAATGAAACACCATTAAATTTAGGCGAAAGTAAGGAGCAAGCTATGTCCCGTCCTGTCATCGAAGCCGACGAATGTATTGGCTGCGGTATCTGCGTTGATGCCTGCCCTCAGGAAGTGCTGGAAGTTGTTGCCGGCGTTGTCGAAGCCGTCAATGAAGAGGCCTGCATTGCCTGCGGCGATTGCGTTGAAGAATGCCCCATGGGCGCTATCACGGAGATTGTCGAAGATTAATGAGTCACCCATAAAGTTGTG
>JAVWGW010000103.1:0-6006 GCA_036640375.1 Raoultibacter sp.
CCCCTTGCCTCTATTGCCTAGTGCGCTGTTTGCGCACACTGTTCCTTTAACTTCTGCACCCACCATAAAACCTTTGGTGAAAAAAATCTGCAATTTGTCATGAACAGTAAATCCAGCGACATGAACGACAACCAAGGGGCACACCCGGGGTGTTTTTTCCGCCAAAAATCGCGCTTCCCAGCAAGGGGAAACCAGCTTCTTCGCAGCGCCCAGGATGGCGTAAGGGGCTTACGAGGTTTCGGCTATATCGCCGGATTGGTTGAGGGAAATGGGGGCGCCCACAAATGTGGAGGGCACTTTTAGAAGTGTTTGGAAGAAATCTTTGGTGCGCGCGGGCACTTCGCGCAGGTCGTAATAGCTTTGGTTTTTGTAGGCGTGCGCATCGCTTGCAACCCCGATGGCTTCCATGCCCAAGCCGTTGGCGGCGTAGAGGGCGCGGTAGAGGTGATAGGTTTGCGTCACCACGATAATGCGCTGGGCGCCAAACACGTTTTTGGCGCGATACATGGTTTCGTAGGTTGAAAATCCCGCGTGATCGTTGAAGATGTCTTCGCTGGGAACTCCCTGTTCAATGGCGTAGTTTTTCATGGCGGCGCCTTCGTTATACGAAACATCGCCGTTGTCGCCGCTCATGAGCATCTTGGGCGCCGCACCCGCTTTATACAGCGCGATGGCCGCATCAAGCCTGTCCTGCAAAATGCCCGAAGGCGAACCATCGGGCAGCACCGAAGCGCCCAGCACCACAATGCACTGCGCGTTGTGCGCCGGCGCCGCACTGGGCGCAACAATCTTATTGCTGGTGGTGCCGATAACGAAAGCATTGGTGCCCACGACAACGCCCGCAGACACCACAGCCACGCACACGATTACCAGCAACAACGATTTCACCCACCTGAATACTCTGCTTATCATACGCCTAGCTAACCAGCGCCTATTTCACAACGATGTTAACAAGGCGGCCAGGGATAACGATGGCCTTTACCACGGTTTTGCCCTGCGTCGCATCGGCTACCGCTTCAAGCGCACAGGTGCGCACAGCATCTTCTGCGGCGGATGTGGCCACGGTAATGCGCGCCTTCACCTTGCCGTTAACCTGCACGGCAAGCTCGATTTCATCCGCTTTTGCCTGCTCAGGGTCAAATTCAGGCCATGCCTGCACGTGCACCGAGCTTTCGTGGCCCAGCACGCCGCGCCACAGTTCTTCGGCCCAATGCGGTGCCATGGGTGCCAACAGGCACACCAAAGTTTCGGCCACTTCCCTATCAAGCACCTGCCCAGAAGCGCTTGCGGCGCGCTGCTGGGGCGACACTTTGCGCAGGTAATCGCCCGTGGTGTTGGCCAGTTCCATAATGGCTGCGATGGCGGTGTTGAAGTTGTTGCGCGCAAAATCGTCGGTGGCCTTGCCGATAACGCGGTGGCGTTCGCGGTGCAGCACAGCGGCGGCCTGCTCGCCTTCTTCTTGGGTGGCGGCAGCTTCCTGAAACAGCGTTTCTTCGCCCGCTTCGCCCACCAAATCGCCCACCATGCGCCACACGCGGTTAAGGAAGCGGTAAATGCCCGCCAGGCCATCTTCTTCCCACTCAAGATCTTTATCGGGCGGGGCCATGAACAGGATATACGTGCGCACAGCATCGGCGCCGTATTCAATAATCATATCTTCGGGCGCCACAACGTTGCCCTTGGATTTTGACATGGTTTCGCCGTTGAGCTTGACCATGCCCTGGGTAAGCAGGTTTTGGAAGGGCTCGTCGAAATCGACCATGCCAATATCGCGCAGCACCTTTACGAAGAAGCGCGAATACAGCAGGTGCAAAATGGCGTGTTCGATGCCGCCGATATACTGATCGACCGGCATCCAGCGGTTGGCCTGCGCCGCATCGAAGGGCAGCGCATCGTTGTGCGGATCGGTGTAGCGCAGATAATACCAGGAAGAACAGGTGAAAGTGTCCATCGTATCGGTTTCGCGGCGCGCCGGTTTGCCACACACGGGGCAGCTGCACTCGACAAATTCCGGGTGATCGGCAAGCCCTTCACCTGCGGCAATATCAACATCAAGCGGCAGCACAACGGGCAAATCTTCCGCTGGCACCGGCACCAAACCGCAGCTTTCGCAATAGATGGCCGGGATGGGATTGCCCCAATAGCGCTGGCGCGAAATCAGCCAATCGCGCAGGCGGAACTGCACGGACTTTTTGCCCTTGCCCGCCGCTTCCAAATCGCCGATGATGGCATCGACCGCGGGGGAATCCTTGCCGCCGGCCAAGCCGGTGTATTTACCCGACTGAACAAGATAGCCTTCCGCCGCAAAGGCGGTTTCCCATTCCACATTATCGCGCACGCGTTCGCTTTTGTTGGCCAGTTCGGCGTAGAGCGCGTCGTCTTGCGGCAACACGACCGGCGGTATGGGCAAGTCGTACTTGCGCGCGAACTCGAAATCGCGTGCATCGCCGGAAGGCACGGCCATAACCGCGCCGGTGCCATAATCGGCCATGACGTAATCGGCCACCCACACGGGCACTTTTTCGCCGTTGACCGGGTTAATCACGTAGCGGCCGGTGAAGGCACCGTGCTTTTCGCGGTCGCCCTGGGCGCGTTCGACCGCCGTTGACGCTTCGGCGATGGCGATAACTTCTTTGACGGCAGCTTCGTATTGCGTGCCCGCCACCAGTTCAAGCGTGCGCGGATATTCGGGCGCCAGCAGGAAAAAGCTACACCCAAACAGGGTGTCGGGGCGCGTGGTAAACACGGTGATAGTATCGTTGGCACCCGGCGCATCGGGCACCTTGCCCGCAGCATCGCACAGCGTGAAATCGACTTCGGCACCTTCCGAACGGCCAATCCAGTGCGCCTGCATCTGCTTTACGCGGTCGGGCCAGCCTTCAAGCTGGTCCAAATCGTCCAGCAATTCCTGGGCGTAATCGGTAATTTTTAGATACCACTGCTCTAAATCGCGCTTGACGATGGCGCCGTGGCAGCGCCAACATTGCCCATCGGTAACCTGTTCGTTGGCAAGCACCGTTTCGCAGTTGGGGCACCAGTTAACGGGGGAATTGCGGCGTTCTACCAGGCCACGTTCCCACATTTTCAGGAAGATCCACTGCCCCCAACGGTAGTATTCGGGATCGCACGCAACCACGGTGCGATCCCAATCAAATGAAAAGCCCATGCGCTTGCAGCTGGCTTTTTGCGTTTCAATGTTGCTATACGTCCACTTTGCCGGATGGCTGTTGTGCTTGATGGCCGCGTTTTCAGCCGGAAGCCCAAAGGCATCCCAGCCCATCGGATGCAGCACGGCAAACCCGCGCATCTTGGCGTAGCGCGCAATCACATCACCGATGGTGTAATTGCGCACGTGCCCCATGTGCAGATCGCCCGAAGGATAGGGAAACATTTCAAGCACGTATTTCTTCGGCTTGGCGGCATCTTCGTCGACCTTATACACAGCGGCCTGTTCCCAAGCGTTTTGCCAACGGGGTTCAAGCTCGTGCGGGTTGTATTCTTTCATAAGCAACAGTCTTTCCGTGTGAACCAGCAATGGCATCCATTCTAACTAAGCACTAACACCTGCGCAACTAGCATGATGCCGCCGAACACAAGTACAAAGACCACCATCGGCCACACGAATTTGAGCCAGTGGGTGTATTTCATATCCAGCATGGTCAATGTTGCCAACACCAGGCCGGTCGGCGCCAAGAACAACATGGCGTATTGGCCCCAACTGTAGGCGCACACAACCACCGAACGCGGGATGCCTACCGTGTCGGCCAGGGGCGCCAAGATGGGCATGGAAAGCACGGCCAAGCCCGAAGATGAAGGCACCACAAAGCCAAGCACGAAGAAAATAAGCATCATGATAATGATGAACAGCGGTCCGTGCATGCCGGCAACCAGGCCAGATGAATAGTGCAGCAGCGTGTCGGAAATAAGCCCCTGTTCCATCACCAGGTTGATGCCGCGCGCCAAGCCGATGATAAGCGACACGCCCACCAAACTTGATGCGCCCGCGATGAAGGATTCCACAATCGGTTTTTCCGCAATGCCCGAAAGGAACATAATAATGATGGCAATGGCCAAAAACGAAGCGGCCATCTGCGGAAACCACCAATGCTGGCTTACCACGCCCCACACCATGATGGGGAACGCCACCACAAACAGCACCAGGATAACCTTCTTGCGCCAGGTGAAAGGCCCCAACTTGCTGCCATCGGGGTCAACGGCATACAGTTCGTTGAATTTCTCGCGATCTTCGTAGGTGTAGGAAAACGTGGGATCGGCCTTCAGCTTGCGGCTATACCAATATAGGTAGGCGATAACGACCACGGCGCCCACAACGCAACCGACGGCGCGCCATTCCATGCCTTCGGTGAAGGTGGTGCCGGCGGCGTTTGAGGCGATAACCACCGAAAAGGGATTGATGGTTGAAAAGGTGGTGCCCATCGATCCCGCCAAGAAAATGGCGCCCACGCACACGATAGAATCGTAGCCCAGCGCCAAGAATATGGGCACGAGAATGGGATAAAACGCAACGGCTTCCTCTTCAAGGCCGCAGGTTGTTCCGCCAAGCACCATCAGTGCACTCACGATGAAGACCAGCAAAAACTCGCGTCCCTTGGTTTTCTTCGTCAATGCAAGCAAGCCCGACTCGAAGGCGCCACTGGCGTTAACCACGCCAATCATGCCGCCCAGCACCAAAATGAACACCATAATATCCGCCGCTTCAACGGTGCCCTGCACCATGCTGACGGTTATATCCTGGATGCCTTTGGGCTGTTGTTCTAGGTATTCATAGGTATTGGGAACAGAAATAGGTTTGGAAAGCGCACCGGTGATGAACTGGCCAATATCGATATTCACGCCAATTTTGTCAAGCTCTTCCTGCGTGGCGGGCAGCGTGCTCACTTCGCCTTGAGGGCTGGTTACTTGCAGCACGGAAGCTTCAGGGTCGTAGGCCAACTTCGCGTAAGATCCGGCCGGCACCACCCATGTGGCGGCAACTGCCAAGATGGTGATAACGAACAAGATGGTGAAGGCCGTGGGGAAATTAAGCTTCCACTTCTTCTTTGGCTTTCCCGGATCGGCTGTAGCGGATCGCGGCAGGGCCGCTTCTGTTGTTGACACGGTCGATTCTCCTTTTCCCTTGGGTGAAATGCGCGGCACCTTGGGGGCACGCGCATCCTTGGGGTAACCATGGGGCACGGGCCGCCACGCGCACAGGTGTAACCGAGTCTAACACAAGATGTATTTCGGGTGTAGAGGGGTTTTAGGCTGCGTTGGTGATGCCAGCAGCAGGCGTTTGACAAGGGGATTTACGTGATCTTGCAAGGGGTAGTTTTGCGGCCACATTAAAGAGGCTTCGCCTTAGGGCAAGCTTCGTATACTATGGAAGAATACTGTTCTTAGCCGCCTTGCGCGGGCCGGACACTGATGAAGAAGGGCCTCTACACACTGTGGATACCGCTTTGTTTTACTATACGCTGCTTGTGCTTCTGGTTACCATTTTGGCGGCGGCAACCTGCCTTTCTTCCTACCTTGTTTCGCACAAGCGCACAGCGCTTTTTGCCTTCACCGGCTTCCTGTTTTACTTCTTCGATGTGGCCTTGGTGTTTCAAGACGATTTTATTTTGCAAAGCCCCAGCGTCCATGCGGGCGCGTTTTACTTCATTGGCAGCCCCTTGGCTTCGCTGCTTATTGGCACGGGGTTGTTGGTTTCCTTTTGGCTGTTCATCTGCGATTTTTTGAACGAAAAGCGGCGGGGATTGATAGTGGCCCCCGGCGCGTTGTTTGCCTTGGGAAGTGCAGTGGTGCTGCTGGTGATGCCGGAAGGCAACTGGCAGGTTTTTCTTTTTTACAGCATGCGTTCGCTGATGCTGTGCTGGATACTGCTGTTTATTGCCGCAACTTACGTGGGCACAAAAAGCGAGGTGGAACGCATTCGTTTGTGGCGGCATCGACGCCTTTATATGCTGCTGTGGATTTTGGGGTCCTGCGTTTTTATCGAAAACGTCT
>JAVWGW010000104.1:0-5827 GCA_036640375.1 Raoultibacter sp.
ATCCGCCGTCATATGATCGGGCACCAAGCCAATTTCCGCCCAGCGACTCGGCTGAACCAAGGTACTATCCGCAGAACACGCCCGCACATCATCAAACACCGCAACAAGCGCATCGTGTTCGGCCACAGCTTCGGCCTGCGCGCGGGCAGCCGCTTGTTGTTCCGGGGAAATTTCTTCCGTTACATTTTCTTCTTCCACAACAATCCCCCTTAAGTTTTAAGTGCTGCCCATCTTGCCCGACGCACGCATAAGCGCATCCCCTCTTTCGGGGTAAATACCGCGCGCACGCCTCTTTTGCGCACAATGATACCGCATGCTGCCCCCTTTCTACCTTCAGGGAGGTGGCGCAACGCGGGCTGACACCTTTTTATGAAAAAATGGCGCCGCGCTAATCAAAAGCGGATACAATAGATCATAGTTAAAAAGGGGTCGGGGAGGGTTTCTTTTTTTCGTAAACCGTGGGAAAATCAGTGACCATGCTTTGCCGACGATGCACGACAAGGGGGAATCTTTGGCTTCACCGTCACCAGCCAGCGCCATCAAACAGGAAAAAGACACAGCACACAAGCATTTCACCGACTTTCTTGCGGTGTATAAACCTCTGTGGCCCTGCATCCTTGGCCTCACCACTGCACGCGCCGGCCTGATTGTAGCCAGCTATGGAAGTTACAAACTCACCGATGAAGGCATCTTCACCGATGGCAGTATGCTTATCACCCTGGCCATTTTGGGCGTTTTCCTTCTGGTGATTATCGCCAAAAACGATTGCCTTACCAAGCGGCGCGTCAATCGCCTTATGCGCGTCTGCGTCACGGCGGAAGTCACGACGCTTTTTGTGCTGGCCGCCATGAATTTTGCGGGCTATTACAACGATGGCTTGCGCTTTGGCTTAAGCGTCCTTGTTACTCTTACCGCTTCAAGCGCTATATTTTACTGGCTGCGACGCGCGCGAGGGGCAAGTACGTCAACGGCGGCCGTTTTTGTATTCGCAGCGCTTTTCTTCAGCGAAATTGAAGTGTATGCCTGCTCACTTCTGCCCAACGGTGCCAGTAATTTGGTTGCTGGAGTGCTAGTGCTGCTGCAGTTTCCCTGCATGATTTGGGCGCGCAAGCAAACGCAGCCCTTTGAAATGAAGTCGCCCACGCAGGATAACGACTATTTCGGGTTTGCCAAAACGATGCTTTCCAACAAGATGTTTCTTACCGCCACCGCCGTGGGCATCGGTTTTATGTCCATCGTCATCGGGCTTTTGCGCGGCTACCCCAACGGGTCCGCCATCGCCTTTACACCCTTTACGCGCGCAGCTTACGGGCTACTTACCATGAGTATCTGCGTGGTGCTTGTGGCCAACATGCTGCGCGGCAAACGCAATGCTATGACCACCGGCATCTGGGTGCTCATGCAGGCGCTGGCCTGCATGGCGCTCATTTTATATGCGGCCTTGCCGAACAACTTGGAATACGGTGCCGTTTTCACCACGACGCTCAACGCCGTTATGGTGGCCTTCACCTGGTATATCGTTATCGCCTTTATGAGCTACGGCTGGCGCTGCCCTTACTACTATGCCATCACGGGGTGGATTGTGTGGCTGGGAGCGCGCTCGGTTGCCCGCGTGGCGCTGATGGAAGTGTACCCTTTAGGTGCCAACGACCTTTTGATGAACGCCGTCATTGCCGGGCTGCTTATCGTTTCGACGCAAGTCGTGTTTGTGCAGTTCATCGGTATTGCCAAGCGCGGGCAAGAGGAAGCGCAAGACGCGGCCGCCACAAAAAGGACAACACTGCAAAAGATGATGGGCTTAGATGGCAACGAAAATCTTGCCGGGATGCGCCAGGCTTCCATGCAGCACAATGCCGAAGAAATGGGGAAGCAATTCCTGCTTTCCGAACGCGAAATAGAGGTGCTTGCCCTCTACGCCCTGGGCTTCACGCAGCAGCGCGTGGCCGATGAACTCTATATCACCGCCGGCACCGCGCACGCCCACATAAAGCGCATCTATTCAAAAACAGGCCTGCATTCCCGCCAAGAAATCCTCGATTACCTGCAGCAATACACATCATAGCGCGCGGCCAGGGCAACGCTGCGCCACCCTTGACTGCACACCTGCGCTCGCGCGATTTAGCGATACTGCGCAGCCAAAGCGGCAAAGGCAGCAAGCGATCCCGTGATCGTTTCAGGGCTGACGCAATAACCGATGCGCACCCAGCCGCTTACGCCAAAGCTATCCGAAGGCACTAACAACAGCTCGTGGCTTTTGGCGGCTTCGGCAAACGCCACGGCGTCGGGTTCCAGCGCACGCACCCACAGATAAAACGCCCCTTGCGGCTCGATGTATTCATAGCCCAAGGCCGCCAGCCCCTCGCAGAGCAGCGCGCGGTTTTCCGCATAGGCAGCCACCTTGCATTCCACATCAACACAGCGCTCAATCACCTGCTGAAACAGCACCGGTGCGCACACAAAGCCCAGCGCACGCGCCCCGCCAGCAACTGCGGCCATAAGTTGCGGCGCATCAGGAGCACACGACGGCACCAAAATATAGCCGATACGCTCGCCCGGAAGCGAAAGCGATTTTGAATAGGAATAGCACACAAGCGTGGCAGCGTAGAGTGCGGGCATCCACGCCACCTCAACGCCGTCGTAGACAATTTCGCGATAAGGCTCATCGGAAATAAGGTAGATGGGATGACCGTAAAGTGCACTACGTTCTTCGAGCAAGCGCGCCAAAGCCACCAGCGTTTCGTAGGAATACACCACGCCCACCGGATTGTTGGGCGAATCGATGATGATGCCCCGGGTTTGGGATGTGATGGCGGCCCCCAGCGCTGCGATATCCAGCTGAAAGGTATCGGCGCAGGCGGGCACTTCGATGCAGCGCGCATGGGCATGCTCTATCCACACCTTGTATTCGGGAAAGTAGGGGGCGATCACGATAAATTCATCGGCAGGGTTTGCCAGCGCCGTTAAAACTATGTTGATCGAAGCCGCAGCGCCGCAGGTCATATACACATCTTGCGCCGTGTAAGACGCGGCAAAACGGCGGTTGAGCGAAGCAGCAATGGCACTGCGCACCCCCGGGGTTCCCGCCGCCGGGCTGTAACCATGCAGCGCCGGAGTTGTTGAGCCCACCAAATCCACAATGGCTGCGCGCACCGCATCGGGGGCAGGCACACTGGGGTTTCCCAAGCTGAAATCAAACACGTTTTCAGCACCGATCTGCGCCTTGCGCGCCAACCCGTAGGCAAACAACTCACGGATTGCCGAAGGCTCGCTTCCCAATCTATACATCTCTTCGTTAACCATACCCCCACCTTTACTTGCCCGTTTTGCTGCCTATTGTAGCGCGTTGCCGCCATCCTTAGAAGATGACTCTTCAAGCTTGCACATCAGTTCAGCTCGATTGTGCACGGCACATTTTTCATAGATATGGCGTACATGCGTCTTGACTGTTGCGGGCGAAATCACAAATTTTTCCTGGATGTACTTCGATCCATGCCCCGTTATCCACAGCGTAAATACCTCTGTTTCGCGGGGGGAAAGGCCATAGGCCGCCGCAAACTCAGGCGCGCTTGCCCCATCTGCCCCCGCCGCACCACCCGTTATCGCTTGCAACTCTTCGGTAGTAGGCGGCTCGAACAAAAACGTCGTGTCGCGGTCGGTAAACGTAAAGCCTACCGAAACAAGCAACGCGCACAAGGCGATCAGGGCAAATAGGGGGAAGTCAGCGATCAGAGCAAAGGCCGCCAAACCGCCAGCAACAATACCTAGGTGCACCACCGTACGCCCCACGATGAAAACAAGCAGCGGAGAAAAGTGCGTGGTGCGCGTTATTTCAACAAGAAGTGCCCAGGTCAAAATTTCAAACAGGGCAGACCCCGTTGAAACCAAAAAGAAAATGCCCGCCGTATTGTTACCCCCGAACAACGCTATCAACACATAGGCCAACGCGAACAGAGGCAGCGCAAGGCGATACAAAACACCCAGGTTTAAACTGGTGCGGGAAAGAAAGAATCCGTACACAAAAAATATCGCGGCTCCCACAGCAATCGGAAGCACCATCAAAAGCGGATCGCGAAAAACTGACGGGTCGATGGCACCAAAATAGATACGCAGGCCACCATAGGCAAACAGCGCCGACCCCAATCCTAACAGCACGCGCCACGAAAGTGCTGTGTGAGTAAGCGCTCGCAGCTCAGATGCACCCGAAATGGGCGACTTCGCAGCGGCTTGGTCCCCCGATTCACCAGAGGGTTCGGGGGTAAAGCAACCCAAACTTTTCGCCACGCTCAGGCCAGCTGCCAGGGGAAACAGAGAAACCGCCAGCGAAGCTGCCACCGCGGGCAACTGCGCAACAACAAAGTACAGCACGGCCGCGCCCAAAAATGTCAGCGAAATAAACAACACCGCCTCGCGCGCACCTAAGCCGCGATAGGCAACGCCCCAAGCAAGCACCAGTAGCGAACAGGTAAGCCCCGACACAATCGCGCCCACAAGCACCCCCGCTACGCTGCTTGAAAACACCGGCAAGGTGTACAGAAGGGTGCCACACCCCGCCAGCAGCGCCGCCCCAATCAAAAGGCCGCCCAAACGTCGCACACCGGCGGACACCACAACGCGATACAGCAGCAACACGGCCACAAACGCGACGATGGCCGCTGCCGATGAAACGAGGTGCACCACAAACAGCACACTGCGACCGGCGCCCTCCCCCGTTAAATCCATCGAATTAAACGACAAGAAAACCCAGGCCCAGTAAAAACTGAGGCCAGCATAGCCCGCCATAAATTTTTTAACCTGCGCCAGCGCGCCGTACACCACAGTGCCTCCCACCTAAGATCGCTGCTCTTTATTGTAATTGATTTTCCCCTTATATCTTCCCCTCAACCCTTTCAGTCGATAAGGAAAGCGTCCCTTTTTTCCGCAAAATACAGAATCAACCCTTTTAGTCGGTGTGGCCCTTATGCCGCACAGGCTAGAGTGCCCCTAGTGCGCAAGGCATTTTGCGCCACAAGGGAAAGTTGGGGCTGCCCCCGCAAGCGCATACAAGCAAGGGCAACCAACTTTAAGGGAATAAAAGAAAGAGGAACCGTTATGTCCCAGAAAACAACAGGTACAAAAAGCGGCTTTAGTCGCCGCGCGTTCTTAGGCCTCGGCGCAACCGCCGCCGCCGTAGCGGGTGCAAGCCTTGCCGGATGTGCGCCTAAAAGCACCACGGCTCCCGCAGCTAGCGCGGCAGGCGCGCAAGCCGCGCAGCAAGCAAGCTTTCTTAGCGCACCAGCACCCATCGCCCAAGGCGACATCAAGAAAACGGTCGATGCCGACATTGTGGTCATTGGTGCCGGACTTGCTAGCATCAGCGCCGTGCGCTCCGCCGTCGAAAGCGGTGCCAAAAACATCGTCGTTATCGAAAAAGCGGAAACGTGGCAATACCGCTCTAACCAGGTGGGTTGCATCGGCGGCAAAATCCAGAAAGACCTGGGCATCGCCATCGACAAAAAGGCCGTCGTTGCCCAGATCATGAAGGAATGCGGCTATCGCCCCAACCAGCGTATTTTAAATCTGTGGGCCGATAATTCCGGCGAAGCATTCGACTGGTTTTTGGCACCCAGCGAAGGTAAATATGTTGTGGAAACCGAAGCTTCCCCCTACGACGGCACAAGCATGAGCGTGCGCAAGATGCATTGGCCACACCCCGCCGGCGCCAATGTGGCTGCCGATTATTACCCCATCTTCGACGATTGCCAAATCTGCCTGCCCGACAACGGTCCCTACATCGAAGCAATGTATGACATCTGCACACAGGCAGGCGTGACGTTTATGTTTTCCACCT
>JAVWGW010000105.1:0-5775 GCA_036640375.1 Raoultibacter sp.
GGCTTGAACGCCTAGCTGGCTCGCCACAGCCCGCCGTCAGGTCAGTTGAATGAATTTACGCTTACCTACTTGTACAACCCCTCCCACCAGCAATGCCGGATCGACGTTGTAGCACTTGGCAGCAACGGGTTCGTTGTTGATTTTCACGCCGCCGCCGTCGATGAGGCGACGGGCTTCGGCGGCAGAGGGCGCAAGACCCGCATCGGCCAGAAGCTTTGCCAGGTAGACTTTGCCTTCATCGTTGGGGGTTAAATCGGCTGCAAATTCAGGAATATCGGTGGGCATGTCGTGCTGCTTGAACACGCGATCGAATTCAGCTTCCGCATAATCTGCTGCTTCGGCATCGTGGTAGGCGGCGACGATGTTGCGTGCCAGATCGCGCTTCACGCGATTGGGGTGCAGGGAATCGTTGGCCAAGCCCGCTTCAATGGCATCGATTTCATCGACGCCAAGCGTGGAAGCCAGGCGATAGTATTTCACCATGAGGGCATCGGGCACAGACATGACCTTGCCAAACATATCGGCGGGTTCATCGGTGAGGCCGATGTAGTTGCCGTAGCTTTTGGACATTTTCTGCACGCCATCGGTGCCTTCTAGCAGCGACAGGGTAAAGCAGACCTGCGGTTCCATGCCCATCTTTTCCATGAGTTCGCGGCCGGCAAGCAGGTTGAACAGCTGGTCAGTGCCGCCCATTTCCACATCGGCTTCGATAACAACCGAATCGTAGGATTGCATGACGGGATAGAGAAATTCGTGCAGGCTGATGGATTGATTGTTCGTGTAGCGGTTGTGGAAATCGTCGCGTTCAAGAATGCGCGCAACGGTGAAATTGCTCATAAGCTTTAACAGACCCGCCATGTCGAGGGTGAGCAGCCATTCGGAGTTATAGCGCAGCGTCGTTTTTTCGGGATCAAGAATTTTGAAAGCCTGATCGACATAGGTTTGCGCGTTTTCCCCAATTTGTTCGGAAGTCAATTGCGGGCGCGTGGTATTGCGACCCGAAGGATCCCCGATCAAAGCGGTGCCATCGCCAATAATAAGTGTGACATGATGGCCCAAATCTTGGAACGCGCGCAGCTTGCGCAGGGGAACCGCATGACCCAAGTGAATATCGGGAGCCGTTGGGTCAACGCCAAGCTTAATATTGAGGCTGCGGCCACTCTTGAGTTTTTCGAGCAGCGCAGATTCGGGCACTATCTGTGCCGCACCGGACTGGAGAATACGAAATTGTTCTTCGGCTGAAAGCATCGGTATCATTCCTTTTTCTATCGCAACAAACCCTGTTATGGTAACACAAAGAGCAAAGAGAAGCCCTGCTTGTCGGCAGCCCCGCAGGTGCGGCTAAGCCTTAAAAGCGCTGCGGCCTTATTGGACGCCGCGGAAAATGTGGCCGGTGGTGTCGCCTTCGACCTTGGCCACGGTATCCCCCGTTTTCAGCGCAAGATCGCGCGCACGCACGGCACGCGCCACGGCAGCGGTGGTTTCGGCAACGTTGAGCAGCGTTGTATCCACCATAAAAGCCGACACGCCCGCACGAATAAGTTCGGGTGCCATGTGCGCCAGATCGAGCGACACCGCATTATAAAGATGGCTGCGACCACAGCAATCCGTGATGATCGGCATTTCGTAACCCTTGCGATCCTTATAATAGTGGGGGCTTTTGCGCCGCGCACACGCTGCGCAGTTCTGGTCGCAGGGACCTTGGCTCATGAGCAGGCAGTGTTCGCACACCATCATTTCAGCAGCACCTATAAGAGTAAGGCCCAAAGCGACCGGCGTGTTTTGACCCAGTTCCTCAATTTGCGTTAAGGAAAGTTCGGGCGAAAGCCAGACGCGCTGGGCACCTGCTTCGCTGAGCGTTTGCAGCGCCAGGCGGTTGGTGACGCTTAGGTGCGACCCCACTTCGGGAACAGCTCCCACTTCTTGGGCGCGCCGCAGTTGCCCGTAACTTTCGACAAAAACGGGTTTATCGGCCTTTACCTGCGACCAAGCATCAAAGCCCACCACTTCTTCACGCGATTTACCCACGGGGTCGTGATCGATTACCGGCAGTGCGCAGATGGCTTGTTTGGGGTATCCTGCCTGTTCAACCGTGCCCGACACCTGGCCGGCCACAACCGCTTCGCCACGCTTGTAGTTAAGCGCCGGCACATAGATCAGTTCGGCACCGGCACGTTTTGCGGCACGCGCACACGCCGGATTGCTTGCCCACGCCGCCACCACACAGCCCCGCTGAGGATGCGGCCCGCGATTTTCGCGTTCGGCAACGCGGGGAAGCTGGCGCTGCTTATAGGGTGCCAACATTTCTTGTTCAAGTTCTTCAAGCACGCGGGTGCGCAGCTTATGCAACTGCGAAAAGCCGATACCGACCCCTTCATCAAGGGTAATGTCCAGGTCTTTGAGCACAAAGGGCGTGTTGCCCAGGCGATCTATGTGTTCGCGCACTTCTTCGACGCTGACCGCTTTTGTGCGGGCTGCTTCCACCGGGTCGCCCTCGATGCACACCCAGACGCCTTCGGCCGTAGTAAACTTTAAGGTGAGGGGCGCGCCGATGCGCAAAACCGCCGTGCCGGAAACGGGCACCTTGGGTTGCAGCACATCTTCGACAAAGGCGGATACCGCATTGCGCACGCGGAAAACGCGATCGCCCTTACCAACGTGCTTGGCCACGCTCACGCGCGCATTGCCGTCTTTGTCGCAATCGTGAGCACCCAGCGTTTGGGCAAAGTGCCCGTTGTTCGTCCAAAATTCGATGACATCGCCCGCATGCAATTCCTCTTCGGCGGCGATGGATACCAGCCCGTCTTTCACGCCGGCAACGCGGCCGATAAAAACGCCACGATTGTTGGGGCGCCCGTAGCTCATGATGTCGTTGCCACGCTTGCCTTCCAAATACGCCGTGGTGAACCCGCGCGAAAACACGCCTTCCAGCGCATGCTTTTCCTTTTCGGTCACCACGGTGGTACCCGCGCCATCAGCGGCTATCACGCGGTCAAGCACGCCGCGATAGACTGAAGTGACCGTGGATACATATTCGGGCGATTTCATGCGGCCTTCGATTTTGAAGGAAGCCACCCCCGCTTCGACCAGTTTATCCAGCGCTTCGATGGTGCATAAATCCTTGGGCGAAAGCAGGTGTTCGCCAGGGGATTCGAGGTTTTTGTTGATGGCGCGATTGTGCAGCGTGTAGGGCAGACGGCAGGCCTGCGCGCACACACCACGGTTGGCCGATCGCCCGCCGATAAGCGACGACATGAAGCATTGCCCCGAATAGCATACGCACAAAGCGCCGTGGGCAAACACTTCCACTTCCATATCCAAGGCGGCGGCCTCAGCTGCCAAGCGGGCAATTTCGCCCAAGGAAAGTTCGCGCGCCAAGGTGACGCGTTTGGCACCCAGGGCGGCAACGGCGGCCAAACCTGCCGCGTTGTGAATGTTCATCTGCGTGGAAATATGCACGCGAGCCGCGGGCAGTGTCCGCGCGATTTCGGCCACAATGCCGAGGTCCTGCACGATAAACGCGTCGATTCCTGCACGATAGCCCTGGCGCACCAGTTCCATAACCGGCGTGGTTTCATCGGGCAGCACCGCCGTGTTCACCGTAAGATACACGCGCACGCCGCGCAGGTGGGCAAAATCGCAGGCTTCGGCCAGATTGGCCAGCGTGAAGTTATCGGCACCACGTCGGGCGTTGAAACGTTCTGCCCCCAGATAGACCGCATCGGCGCCGGAGCGCACCGCCGCATGCAAACACGTCATATTCCCCGCCGGAGCTAAGAGCTCGGGTTTTTCTTGATTCATGTGCTAAACCTATCTTCCTATGAGATATTCCACCGCCACCGTGCGCACGGATACTTTTATACAAGGCCTGAAAGCTTACCATCTTAAGCGTGCTTTCCCCGTGTGCCCGCCCCGTAAAGCGCTAATCTGCAGAAAAGTCCTAAGCTTTTGGAGGCTTCACCCCTGCTTTTTGGGTATAGTGGGTATATGAAAAGACGGCGTAAACAACGAGAGGTTCACGCACATGCGGGCGCGTGGGGTGCATGCGTCTTGGTTGTGGCGCTGTGTTTGGCGGGTTTCGGCCTTGTGCGCGGCGGGCTTGCCCTGGTGGATTCGTGGCTGGAAGATCTGCCCCCCATCGCCAACCCTGAAACCTTTGCCTATGCCGAAAAAACGCGGGTGTATGCCAAGGATGGCACCACGCTTCTGGCTGAATTCTTCCTTGAAAACCGCGATCCCGTTGCCTTAGCCGACATAAGCCCCCTGGTTGTTGACGCCACTATTGCCACCGAGGATGCGCGCTTTTACGAACATGAAGGCGTTGACCCCCTGGGTATTGCCCGCGCGCTGGTGCGCAACCTGCAGGGCGGCAACATCGAAGGCGCTTCCACCATCACCCAACAGCTGGTACGCAACACTGCCCTGGTGGAAGAAGCAAGCGAAGTTACTTTCAAGCGCAAAATTCGCGAAGCGCAACTGGCGCTGGAGATGGAAAAGCGCTATTCCAAAGATGCCATACTGAACATGTACCTTAATATGATCAACTATGGGGATGGCTGTTACGGCATCGAAGCGGCGGCGCAGAACTATTTTTCAAAATCGGCAGCGGAAGTGACGCTTAATGAAGCGGCGACGCTTGCCGGCATTCCGCAATCGCCCACCTATTTAAACCCCTTGACCAACCCGGATGCCTGCTTGGCGCGCCGAAACATCGTGTTGGGGCGTCTGCTGGAAACCGGGCACATAGACCAGGCAAGCTACGATGCCACCTTGGCCGAGCCGCTTGCGCTTAAGCCCGCGCCCGATAATCCGGCTGACGGCATTTTTGCCTACCCCTACTTCACCAGCTATGTGCGCCAACTGCTGCTGGATAAATATGGCGACGTCACGGTATTCAAGGGTGGCCTGACTGTATACACCACGCTTGACCCCGTGTTGCAGGAAAAGGCCCAGGCGGCTGCGGCGGCACAATATGAGCGCATGGACGGCGATTTGGATGTGTCGCTGACATCCATTGACCCCGCCACCGGCCACATTGTTGCCATGATAGGGGGCAAGGATTACTACGCCAGCGATCAGTTTAACTTGGCCACACAAGCGCGCCGCCAAGCGGGATCATCCTTCAAAACCTTTACGCTTGTTTCGGCCATTGAACAGGGAATAAGCCCGCAAACAAACATAGATTGTTCCTCGCCCCTCAAAATTGGCGATTGGCGCGTGGAAAATTATGGCGGAGCCAGCTATGGCACGCGATCCATTCAATCCGCCACGGCCATTTCGTCGAACACCGGCTTCGCGCGCCTTATTCAGACGGTGAAACCCGCAGCGGTTGTGGAAGTGGCGCACCGCATGGGAGTCACTTCCCCCTTAGAAGCGGTCGATTCCATCACGCTGGGATCGCAGGGCGTAAACACGCTTGAAATGGCGGATGCCTACGCAACGCTTGCTGCGGGCGGCACGAAGCGAGAATCGGTGGCCATCACCAAAATCATTGCCGCCGATGGGTCCGTGCTGGCCGAACACGTTGATACACCGGTGGCTGCGCTGACCCCGGAAGTAAGCTATGCCACCACCCAGGTGCTGAAAACCGTGTTTACCGGAGGCACCGCCACAGCAGCACAGCTTCCCAGTGGGCAGGTGGCCGCCGGAAAAACGGGCACATCGGAAAACTGGCGCGACCATTGGCTGTGCGGCTATACTCCGCAGCTTTCCACCGCCGTTTGGATCGGGGCGCGCATCGAGCGCGAAACACCGCAATGGCTTGATTGCAGTGCC
>JAVWGW010000106.1:0-5724 GCA_036640375.1 Raoultibacter sp.
AAACAAGCTGGACTGGAACGAGCTAACAGCCAGAACGGCACAGCGTTATCAACTCGACCAAGCTTTCGTCATAAAAGATTATTTCATCTACCTTGCTCTCAAAGAAATAACGTCGATTAATAACGCTATTGTTTTCAAAGGGGGTACTTCTCTTTCCAAGTGCTACAACGCCATCTCAAGATTTTCCGAAGATGTTGATCTTGGTATAGAAACAGAGCATGCCACTGAAAGTCAACGAAAGCATATAAAGGCAGCGGTAGTTGAAGCGGTTGACCGAATGGGTCTAAAAATTGCCAACAAAGAAGAAACTAGAAGCCGCAGAGAATTCAACAAGTACATACTCCCCCTGCCCTCTACCGGAAAAGAAATTCAGGGAGTTTCCATCATTATCGAAACAGCAGTCATGACACCAGCGTCTCCTGCCGTGTCGAAACCCGTCGATAGCTACATCTATCGGCTTTGTATTGAAGACGGACTAACAGACATTGCAGAAGAATACGGTCTACAACCGTTTTTTCTCATGGCAAACTCACTTGAGCGCACCTTTGTCGATAAGGTATTTGCCCTCTGCGATTACTATTTATCAGAAAGCATACCGCCAAGTTTCTGGGAAGCGAAGGGCTTTAGTCACCACAGGCTACATCTATGGCTTGTAGGTTCATTTCCACGAAGCGTGGCTTTACGCACAGGGGGATGGCGCGGCGCAAATCGTCGATGTCGATGGCAAGGGTGCCTTGCGCAAGTGCGCGGGCAAGCAGCACGGTGTTGAGCACCTTCCTGGTTCCCACCTGCGCACAAAGCGCCGCATCGTCAACGGCGATGAAGTGCGGCACGCAAGTGGCCAGCTGTGCCACCACATCTTCGGCGCGGTAGGGCGTGTGCGAAAGCGCGGCGGAAACCGGCTGGATGGCCGTCGTGGCGCACACCAGTATGCCTTCGGGCTTCAAATACGGCACAACGCGCGCACCTTCGGCAGGCTCAAACGCGATAATCAGATCGGCGGTGCCCTGCGCCACCAGCGGCGCGTACACTTCTTCGCCGTTGCTGCCCATGCGCAGGTGCGATGTCACGTTGCCGCCGCGCTGCGCCATGCCAATAGTTTCGGCCGTGCGCACGTGCCAGCCTTTTGCTTGCGCGGCCTGCGCCAAAATCTTGGCCGCAAGCACCGTGCCCTGCCCGCCCACACCTGCCAGCAGCACATTAAGCATGAGAGGCCTCCTTATCTGCACTGGATGCTGGCAGCGTAATCACGCTAAACGGGCACACCTGCGTGCACAGGCCACAGCCGTTGCACAATGTTGCGTCAATAAACGCGCGCTTGCTTTCGGCAGCAAAGCCAATGGCCGGGCAACCGATTTCGGTGATGCACTTTTTGCAGCCCGTGCAGGCTTGCGTGTCGATAACTACCGGAGCACCGGGCTTTACCAGGGAAACACAGGGGGCTTCGTAGAGGATGGCCGAAGGACCCGCAAAGTCGATGGCCTCCTGGGCGGCGGCGATGCTTTCTTCCAAGTTGAACGGATTGGCGTGCACGATGCACGCAAACCCCACGGCACGCAACACGCCTTCGATGGAAATCGGCGGGGTTTTCGGCCCCATCAGCGTCACGCCCGTGCCGGGATGCGGCTGCGACCCGGTCATGGCCGTAGTCGCGTTATCCAACACGGCTACCGTGATGTCGTGCTGGTTGTAGACCGCGTTGACAATGCCCGGCAACCCGCTGGCGAAAAAGGTCGAGTCGCCCACAAAGGCAATGTGCTTCTTTTCGGGTTCGGCAACCGCAAAGCCCTGCGCCATGGTGATGCCCGCGCCCATACATAAACACGTGTCGATCGCATCAAGCGGCTGGGCGTTGCCCAAGGTGTAGCAGCCAATATCGCCGCACAGCACAGCAGGCGTTTTCCCCAACGCGCGACGCACCGCATAAAAGCTGCCGCGATGGGGGCACCCCGCGCACAGCACGGGCGGACGCACAGGCACTGGGGCGTCGTAGGTAAGCGGTGCAGGGGAAGTGGCCGCAGAAGCGTTTGAAGCGCGCGCAATGGCTGTGGCATCCGCCTCTTCTGGCATCCCCAAATAAACTGCCAGGCGCATCGCAATATCATCAACCGTGTTTTCACCCCGATCGCGCGTGGTCTGCGTCAGCTTGCCCAGCACCGAAAACCTGCCATGCACCGCCCCGCAAAAAGCCAACAGCTCGTCTTCCAAAAAGTGGTCAAGCTCTTCTAACACCAGCACGCTGTTCAGCCCCTGCACAAAGCGGGCAACTGCGGCTTCGGGGAAGGGGTAGGGCGTTCCCACCTGCATGAAACGATAAGCAGGCAGCTTAACTCCCGCTGCCAGCGCACGCGCTTTAAGCGTGCGCAACGCTTCGCGGGCATATGCTACAGAAACGCCGCCGGCCATAATGCCCAGCTGCGGTACCTCGCGCGTCATGCCACCTTCCTCAACAGGGTTAAACATAGCCAGGCGCCCTTCCGAAAACTCGCATGCCATCTGCCGCAAGCGCTCGTTAATTTCGCCGTGCGCTTCAAAGGCACGCCGCGGAAAGATGATCCACTTCGGGTCGCGCTTGAATCCTTCCGCAGGCACGGGCTGAGCTTGCGTGGTTTTAGAGAAATCGAAAAACGTGGAAGCGTGGCAGATACGCGTGGTGGGGCGCACAATAACCGGCGTATGGTAGGTTTCGGAAAGCCGGAAGGCAGCCGAAATCATGACGCAACCTTCTTCGGGCGTGGTCGGGTCGAACACCGGCAGCTTGGCAAACGCTGCAAAACGACGCGTATCCTGTTCGGTCTGCGAAGAAATGGGGCCGGGGTCATCGGCCACAAACAACACGCAACCGCCACCCACCCCCACATAGTTCAGGCTCATCAGCGCGTCGCTTGCCACGTTAAGACCCACTTGCTTGCAGGTGAACAGCACCCGGGCACCCGCGTAAGATGCGCCCGCCAGCAGTTCAAGCGCGCTCTTCTCGTTCGTCGACCATTCCACATGCACGCCACGCGCACTGCCCGCCGCATGGCACGCTGCAATCGTTTCGATCAATTCGGAAGAAGGCGTGCCCGGATACCCCGCCACCACACGCACTCCCGCAGAAAGCGCCGCATGCGCAAAGGCCTCATTGCCCATCAAAAGTTTTTCAGTCATAGGTTTCGCCCGCTTCTATCGATTCACCGCAAGACACCTTGCGCCCGCCTACCGCCTTGAGTTTTTATCATAGCAAAGAAGCGCCCACGCACGTTTCACCAAATCGCGCTTGGTACCCAAAGGGCTCTTTAACTTCCTGCCAACAAAAGCGCCAATTAAGCAATCAGGCTCAATTCGGAAATTGCATTCTCAATTTCTTGGGAGGTATATTTGCTGCCTTTGATTTTCTTTACTCCAGCCTGAATGGATTCCGAAGATTTACTTTTCCCCAAAAGCCCAGCCACATAATGAGCCGTTGTCAATAACTCAAGTGCCGATGGAGATTTTCCCCCAAACCGAACAAGTATTTCATTGATGCGATCGCGATCTTCCTGCGCAAGACCGGACGCAGATTCATCCGTGCTGGTTCTGCTCTGGTCAATTTTGTCCTTGTCAGCTCTAATAAGGTGAGAATATGCCTGGATTTCGTAATGAACCAACCCCCTGCTTACTAAAAGCCCCAGGTCGTCATTAAGCGCAGCACTGTACGGGCCGTAAAAATAAATACTATACTCATAGCCAAGGTTAACACCGCCGATTTTTTCAACAAGATAAATCAACTTCTGAAACTTCTTTTTCCCAAAATCTTTGGGCGCAACGCTAGCGCTCATGCTAATAATCTCTGCAATAGTAGATAATTCATGCTTTCCCATAGCAACTCTCCTCTCTTCTTTTATTCATTATAGTTGGCAATAATTGTTTTTGCTTGCATTTCATGCGGTTTCGATACGTAAAGTCTACCCACAAAAATGGGGTCCGTTAAGCTTCGCAACAATAAAGATTCATCAAGTATCGAAACGGGCTTTTCTTGATAGTTCACGAGTACGGGAATACTTTTTTCATCATCAAGCTCTGCCGAAATACTATGTACGGTTTTTTGTGCCCCATCGTCGCACCAGAAATGTTTTTCGATATTTCTCTCATCAAGCCCAAAGGCAAGTAATCCCTCTTCAATTGCGCATTCCATGTCACGAAGACGCTGCCTGCCCTCATAGCCTAAATGCGCGTTGGTTGCGTATACGCAAGGCATGGTACTTCGCAAAAGAAAGCCTTGGGCGCTCTCTTTTTCCTGCACCATTATTTCCGAAAGCACACGCACATCATCCCATTGTAGGTATTCAACAATATCTACAGGATATTTTCCGGAAGGCAAAATTTCTTTCAGACAATCAATAAGCCTTTTATCAAGCACGCGACGTGTTTTATGAAAGTAAACCTGGAGAAACATGAAGTAGCGCGCAAGGATAAATTCCTCTACCGCGTGAACTCCTCCCTGGTCAATCGCCAGCAGTAAGATATTTTCTTCAGGTTTTTTGTAAACAGTAAAGGAATCAACCAGCCTATCAAGATCATAGGATCCATATTGAACGCCACAATAATACGAATCCCGCAGAAGGTAGTCCATCTTGTCGCAATCTAATTCACTGTCGAGAAAGCTTTTCAAAAAGCTGAAATCGGGAAGAATATACTTTTCATTCAGAATATCTTTGCCTTCATATACCATCCAAACCAGCTCTGGTGTGATGTCATAATCTTCCCCATATGCCTGAACCAGTTCTTGCCCAATTGCGCGGATGCCAGCGGCTACTTCTGTTTCAAAAATAGCTTTTTTAGTATAGTCTTCATGCTCCAACCCCTTTTCAAACAAAACTTCAGAAGCATGCGAAAAAGGGGCGTGGCCTAAATCATGAATCAGGCCAATCAATCTTAGAATCTGCCTATACCACTGTGCTTTTTCTTCTGAAAACAGGTTTGGATTCTTCTTTATTATCGTATCGAAAGACCGCGATGCAAGGTGCATGACCCCAAGAGAATGACCAAAACGCGTATGTTCTGCCCCCGGATATACAAGATAGGTTGTTGCTAGCTGCTTTATGCGCCGCAGCCTTTGGAAAGAAGGTGTGTCAATGATGGCAAGCTCTTTTGTGCTCACTTCAATATACCCATGGATCGGATCTCGAAAACGATACATTGCATTCTTCCTTTCCGGCGACTAAAGCAATTTTAGCGAACATTTGTTCTTTTTTCAAGATACAATTTTAGGTTATTTGCCTTTTAGCCCAAAGAGGGCGCCTTCCTGGGAAGACACCCTCCGTTTCGTTCCTGCGGCGGCGCTTGTTTGCCTTCTATTTTTCTTCTTTGCGGCTGTGGGCTATGCGGGTGCCGGCAACAATCAGCAGGGCTAACCCCGCGCACACACCCACAACTGCCAGCACTACAAGACCTGCGGGCAGCGTATCGCCGGATTGTGCCAGGTTCGCAGCCGAAGTGTTCAGGGGTTGTGCCACCGGGCTGGCTGCATCCGGGGTTGCCGGAGCCGGCGGTGTGGGCGGATCAACCGGGGTCGGTGGGGCAGCAAGGGCAACGCCGAAGGGCGAAAGCGAATAGGCCGCAAGGGTAACCATGCCCTCTTTTACCGTAAGGCCATCGTACACATCGACGGTAGCAGCGGCAACGGGTGTTCCGTTCTTGTCGAGACTACCCGCACTCACTAAATGCAACATCTTGACCGGCTTGCCGTTGTAAGCATCCCCC
>JAVWGW010000107.1:0-5583 GCA_036640375.1 Raoultibacter sp.
GTGGCACTGCCGCCGCAGGTGGTGCCGACGGAAGCTGAGGCTGAGGCTGCGGGTGTGGTCGAAGCGGAGTCTGACCAGGCAGAAAGCTGCGAAGTGGCAGCCGATGAGGCAGCTTGTTGGGATGCGGGTGCGCCCGACGATGCAAGCTTGGCGGTTGCGCCTGAAGCGGCGCCCGATGACCCGGCGCCCGAACAAGAAGAGGATGTTTTTGCCGCCGATGTGCCGGTTTTTTCCCAAAGCGGGAAGGTCATGATTGTGGATGGCGAGCCGATGTTTGTGGCAGATGAGGAACAAGAGCCTGATCCAAACGCCCCCATTCGCTGTGGCGGCATTGCGGTTTTGCAAGGTCAGCACAGCTATTATCTGTATTCGCGTGAGTATATGACCGATAATTATGCGCACTGGTCGTATTTGGCACACGAAGATAATGCCGTTGTTTCGCTGGTTGATTGTGCGCGGGAAGAATCGCGCGTGTACCCACGACCGATGCCCGCCGAATCGCTGCACAACCCGCCTTTTAACATGGATGATGCGCAGATTGCGGCAACGTGGAAAATCATCGAGGAATCGGGCGATTTTCCCGATATGGAAACGGTGAGTGCTTCTAACGATGAGGTCTATTATTTTTCGACGACGTATATGAGCCGCGTCTACGCACAGTCTTTGGCTGAGTGGGCTTCGGTCGAGCGTCAATTGAATATGTAGGAGGAATTTGCATGGGTGAGGGACGTAACGTATATAAAGATGTCGCCGATCGCGCGGTTATCCGCACGGCTGACGTGTATCAAAACGAGGTAGAGCAAGGCGTGGTGGGCTATTCCGAAACACTGCTGGGCATTGTGGCAAATTTCAGGAACAGCGGCGCGCCGGAAGGCTTCAACGCACAGTGCATGGTGGGCAAATCGAAGCGTGGGGAAGTGGCCTTGCGCCTGTTCGCCGTTATTGATCCGGAAACCGAAACCTTTGTGCGCGTCGGCTTCAAATCGCGGGGATGCTTGGCGATGACGGCGTGCGCATCGGCCATTTGTACGATGCTTGAGGGCAAAACCTTTGATGAGGCGCTTGCTATTACGCCGGATGTTTTGCGTGATGCCTTAGACGGTGTGCCTTCGGATAAAATTCATACTGTCTATTTTGCGACAGAAGGTATTCGGGCGCTGATCGGCGATTATATGATCGACCGCGGGGCGAATATCGATGACCTTGACGCACGCATCCCCTGTGAAACCACGGGCATCGCCTGTCTTTTGTGCGAGCACTGCAGCCTGCGCACCGCCCGCATCGAGCTGCGCTTTTAGGATCGGGCGCAGCTGCGGCGTGTATGTACTTTTCGTCACACGTGGGCAACAGCTTTGATGGGCAAAATGCTATCGGCTATACTAAGGTACGTTCACGAACGAGTATCTCGAATGGGCTCGGGCGGCGCCACGTTTCGAACCTGGTCAGGTCCGGAAGGAAGCAGCCATAAGGGACCGCTGACGAGCGCCCCTGCCTATTCGGGATACTTTTCTATGTAGACAGGGTGTTATGGAAATCATTCAATTCTTCATCGACCTTTTAAGCGACCCGCGCATGGCCATCGCAGGATGGATTGCGGCGCTGGGCCCCATCTGGGTGTACTCGCCCCTTTTCCTCATTGTTTTTTGCGAAACGGGTCTGGTGTTCACGCCCTTTTTGCCCGGTGATTCGTTGCTGTTTGCAGCGGGTGTTTTTTGCGCCGACGGCGGGGGTCTTAACGTAATTGCCACGCTGCTCATGTTTTATGCCGCCGCCATTTTGGGCAATACTTCCAACTATTTTATCGGGCGCGCCTTCGGCAACGCCATCATTTCTTCGGGCAAAGTGAAGGCGCTCACACCTGAGCGCATCGAGAAAACGGAAGGCTTTTTTGAAAAGTGGGGCGGCTTAACGATTGTTGTCACGCGTTTCATGCCGTTTTTCCGTACCTTTGCTCCGTTCATCGCGGGCACAAGCCATATGCATTTTGGGAAATTTACCCTGTATAACTGCATCGGCGGCATTTCGTGGGTGAGCGTGTTTGTGCTGGTCGGATTCTTTTTTGGCGGCATTCCCTTTGTGCAAGAGCATTTTGAATGGATTGTTGTTGCCATTGTGGGCGTTTCGGTGGCACCGGCCATCCTCGGGCTATTGAAGGCAAAATTCGGCAAGAAAAAAACGACGGAAAAGTAGGCAATCTGCATGTCAGAAGCGCTGTATCGCACATATCGACCGCAAACCTTTGCCGATGTTGTGGGGCAAGATCACATCGAACGCACCATCCGCAATGCGATTGAGCAGGACAAAGTAAGTCACGCCTACCTGTTTTGCGGTCCGCGCGGCACGGGTAAAACGACGACGGCGCGCCTGTTGGCAAAGGCGCTTTTGTGCGAAAACGGCCCCACGCCCGACCCGGATGGAACCTGTGCTGCCTGCCACGAAATTGCGGAAGGCGGCCATCCCGATGTCTACGAGTTGGACGCGGCAAGCCGTACGGGCGTTGAAAATGTGCGCGAAGAAATTATTGGGCGCGTGCAGTTTTCCCCGACGCGCGGGCGCTACAAGGTCTATATCATCGACGAAGTGCACATGCTTTCGACGGCGGCGTTTAACGCCCTGCTCAAAACTTTGGAAGAACCGCCCTCTCACGTGGTCTTTATCCTGTGCACCACCGATCCGCAAAAAGTGCCCGAAACTATTCACTCGCGCTGCCAGCGCTTCGATTTTAGGCGCATTGCTGCCGATGCGATCGTCTCGCGTCTGGGTGCAATTTGCGTTTCTGAAGAGGTGGAATTTGAAGGGGAAGCCCTTGATCTGATTGCGCACCGAGCTGAAGGTGGTATGCGCAACGCGCTGACGGCGCTTGAACAGGTGATTGCGTTTGGTGGCGGCAAGGTGACGCTTGCGAATGCCGAAAGCATGTTGGGATCGCTTGATTGCGACGATATGGCTGAAATCGTGATGCATATTGGCCAGCGTGATGCTGCGGCCTGTTTTGCGTGGACGGCAAACTATATAGAAACCGGCGCCGACCTGGCGCATTTTACACGCGACTTGTCTGAACACGTACGGAATATGTATGTGCTAAGCCTGGCGGGAGACGACGTTGTGCTGGAAGTGAGCGAGGCGACGCGTCGCGAAATGGTGCGGGAACTGGAGCTTTTTGGCCCCGATCGCTTGGCAAACCTTTTGGGTGTTCTGGGAGATTTGCAGGCTGATCTGCGGCAATCGACCAATACACGGCTCAGTTTCGAGATCGCCTTGACGCGCATGGTGCGTCCCGATTCCGATGTGACGCTGAGTGCCCTCGCCGAGCGCATCGAGGCGCTGGAAGCGGGGCATTCGGCTGTGGCGCAGGTGGTGGCTGTGGCGGGCCCGAAGGACGTGCCGGCTGCGACAGGTCAGGGGGACGTGCCGGCTGCGACGAGCCAGGGAGAAGTGCCGGTTGCGGTGGCAGGAGCCGGGGATGCGCGGCCGGCGGCCGCGGTGGAACACCGCGCAGGTGCGCGCACCGCAGACGAGCTGGCAGGCGACCGGGCGGGTGCGGGCGCCGCGGCGTCAGCCGCGCCGTCGAGTGCGGGGGACGCGCAGGTTGATGGCAGCGCTGGCAATGTTGCGGCGTCGCTCAAAAACCCCGCGGCGCTGCAACGCATCTGGCAGAGCGCGCTAACCGAGCTCAAGAAAACGAAACCTGCTTACGGCGTCATGTTTCTGAATACAAAAGTGACGTTTGATGAGGCAAGCCAGGGCATCGTCGTCGCTTTTTCCGCCGAGAACAGCTTTGCGTTTCTCACGGTTAAAAAGCCTGAAATTGTCGATGAATTGAAGCGCACGCTTACCCATGCGGCCGGCGGATCGGTTGCTTTTCGCTTCGTGCAGGATGGCCAGCCCGCAACAGCTGCGGCGGCATCTGCCACGGCACCTGCAACAGCTGCAACAGCTGCAACAGCACCAGCAGCGCCTGCCGCAGCTGTGGTCGTGCCCGCTGCACCTGTTGCAACACCCGTTGCCGTTGCAAACCAGACAGCTTCGGCGGCGAAAACGGTAGCGGTCACGCAAAATACCGAGCAACCCCCGGCTTCCGAAGAGGATTTCGACAGGGTTCCCCTCGATTTGTATGATGAGAGTGTTGCACCAACGCCTGCACCGCCGTTTGCACCTGCTCCGACACCTGTTTCTGCTCCACAACCTGTCGCGCAGCCTTCGCCTGCGCCCAAGCCTTCCGCAGCCCCGGCGGATTCCTCGACGGTGCCTGCCGCAGATTCTGCAGACCAGGAAGAAGATATTGCAGCGCTGCTTACTGCCAGTTTTGGCGCGGGCGTTGTTTTTGAAGAAGTGGACGAGGATCGCTAACGGCTTCGTTTCGCGTTAATTGACGAATAGATTGTTTGAAGGAGAATTTTATGGACATGAAACAAATGATGCGCCAAGCGCAGAAAATGCAAGCTGAACTGGCAAAAGCCCAGGATGAAATCAAGGACATGACCTTTGAAGCCACAGCGGGTGGCGGCATGGTCAAGGCGGTGGCGCTGGGGGATATGACCCTTCAAAGCATTAGCATCGATCCGGAGGCCATCGACCCCGAAGATGTTGAAATGCTGCAAGATATGGTGTGCGCGGCCGTAAACGAAGCGCTGCGCGGTGTGGGCGAAATTGGCTCCCAGCGCATTTCTTCAGCCACGGGCGGCATGAATATCCCCGGCTTGATGTAAGCCACTTGTTGTCGCGATGAATTCTGCGCCTTCCATACAAAAGTTGCTCGACGAGCTGGAGCGTCTTCCGGGCGTTGGGCCGAAGTCGGCTCAGCGCATTGCGTACTGGCTGCTCAATACCGAAAACGAAACAGCGTTGCGCCTTTCCGATGCCATCGTGGAAGTGAAGGCGACCGTGCATTTTTGCACGCGCTGTTTCAACTATGCTGAAGGCGACCTGTGCGACATCTGTGCGTCAACCAAGCGGGATACCTCGATGATTTGCGTGGTCAGCGAGCCGCGCGACATTCCTCCCATGGAACGCACCGCGGCCTTTTCGGGCACCTATCACGTGTTGGGTGGCGCGCTTTCGCCCATGGACGGAATCGGCCCCGATGATTTGCATATCGTGGAATTGATGGCACGCCTGAGCACGCAAGACGTGCACGAGGTGCTGCTAGCAACAAACCCCAACGTCGAAGGTGAAACGACTGCTGCCTACCTGGCGCGCCTGATAAAGCCGCTCGGCATTGAAGTGACGCGCCTGGCCAGCGGCCTACCCGTCGGTGGCGACCTAGAGTTTGCCGACGAAGTAACCCTCGGCCGCGCCATCGAAAGCCGTCGCACCCTCTAGCCACCAGGGCGCGCCGTCAGGTTGAAAAAAAATGAGCACCCCAAGGATGCTCATTGCTTGGAAGCGACGAAACCACTTCCGAAAAAGACGAAGGGCTCTGTCCCCTCCTAGATCCAGAACCCGTGTCTTACCGAAGCTCTTTTCAGTGCCTCTTGTATATATCCGGGCTATTATACCTCTTTCGGCTAAAATGGCGAAATTTGCCACATTAATTTTTCCCGCAGATGCTTAAAAAACGTGCCATTTGGGTGCATAATTGCT
>JAVWGW010000108.1:0-5451 GCA_036640375.1 Raoultibacter sp.
TGCGGCTGCCATGCAACCCTACTTGGTGCCCGGGCGCGACAACATCGCCTTTGGCGGCAATGCGAATTCGCTGCATTCGGCGGGGCGGGCGGCGTTTAAGGCTTTGGAAGAAGCGCGCGCCGACATCGCCCGCAGTGTGGGTGCACGCCGTGCCGATGAAATCATCTTCACGTCGGGGGCAACCGAAGCCGATAACGCCGTGCTGTTTGGCCTGGTATCTGCTGCCACCCATGCCGCACACCAGCAGGGAAAACGCGATTTTGTGCCCCACGTGATCACGACTACCTTTGAACACGATGCCATTTTGGCTGCCGCTGCCGCCCTTGAGGCACGCGGCGTTGCCGTGACCCGTTTGGCACCCACGCGCGCGGGCTTCATCGACCCCGAAACCCTGCGCGCGGCCATGCGCGATAACACCGTGCTCGTTTCCATTATGGCGGTCAACAACGAAATCGGCACCATCCAACCCCTTGCCGCGCTGGCCCACATTGCCCACGCGGGCGGGGCGCTCTTTCACAGCGATATGGTGCAGGCCTTGGGAAAATACACCCTTGACCTGCAAGCATTGGATGTGGATGCCGCTTCGTTTTCTGCACACAAAATTTGTGGCCCCAAGGGGGTGGGCGCGCTTTACTTAAAGGCACGCACACCCTTCGATGCTTTTTTGCTGGGCGGTGGCCAAGAAGCCGGCCGGCGTTCGGGCACTCAAAACGTCTGCGGCGCGGTGGGTTTTGCGGCGGCCTGTGCTGTGGCCTGCGCTGATGCCGAAGCCGAATCGGCGCGCCTGCGCCCGCTGCGCGATCACCTGTATGCTCGCCTGTGCGCGCTGCCGGGTGTGCGCCCCAGCATCGCTGTGGCACCGGGCAGCACCGATCACGTGGCCACCATCGTAAACGTGCTGGTGGAAGGTTTTGAAAGCGAAACGCTGATATTGCGGCTCGATTTTTCCGGCTACTGCGTTTCGGGCGGATCGGCCTGTTCGTCGCATTCGCTGGCCCCCAGCCACGTGCTGGCGGCCTTGGGCATTTCCAACGACGACGCGCTGGGTTCCTTGCGCATTTCGCTGGGGCGCTACACCACGCGCGAGGATGTGGAAGGTTTTCTGGAAGCGTTCAACAAGGCTTTGAACTGGGAATAGCACATAAGGCAAGCAAAGGGTAAGGATTACAAAAATGGAACTTATTACCACGCATGCACACACAAACTTTTGCGGACATGCGTTTTCAACGGTTGAAGAAATGGTGGCGGCGGCATCAGCTGCGGGCATTACCACGCTTGCCATAACCGAACACTACCCCTTAAGCCTTGCCTTCGATGAACGCGATTACCTGGCCATGCACGCCGACCGCCTCGATGAATACTGCGAAGCCGTTTATGCCGCGCGTCGCGCCCACCCCGAACTTGAAATTTTATTGGGTTGCGAGCTTGATTGGTTGGGCGCCGATGAAGATCGCACGCTCAGCGCGCATGATTTTGACCGCTTCGACATCGTGTTAGGCTCGGTGCACTTTGTAGGGAAGTGGCCCTTCGATGACCCGGCACAGCGCGGCCACTGGGAAGAAGTGGGTGCCGATGAAATTTGGCGGCGCTATTTCCAGCTGTGGTGCGATGCGGTTGTGTCGCCGGCACCGTTTACTATCATGTCGCACCCCGATCTGGTGAAGAAGTTTGGCTATCGCCCCAGCTTTGCTGTGGGCCCGCTCTACAACGAAGCGGCTGCCGCCATCCAGGAAACCGATCGCATGATTGAAGTGAACACTTCGGGCAACTACTATGCCTGCAAGGAAATTTTCCCCGCGCCCGCCCTGCTGCGTGAATTTTGCCGCGCGGGCATTCCCTGTACCATCGGCACCGATGCGCATGAACCGGCCCATATAGCGCGCGATATCGAAGTGGCCTATGGGGCGCTTTGGGATGCAGGCTACCGTTGCGTGACGGTTCCCACGCGCGATGGCGACCGCCGCGAAATCAAGATACCATAGGCCTTGCAAAGGCTGTAGGAAGGCTTGAGCAAAGCCAAAATGAGGCCTTGGCATAAAAGGAAACAAATCCGTAAGGAGGTCGCAGATGGTTAAGGAAAACAAAACAGATACCCCGGCGCAAGGTTTGGCGCCCCGTCGTTCGGGCACGCTATCGCGCCGCGTGGCTTTACCAAACATCAGCGCTTTGGAAGCCGCCCTTTTAAAGAAATTTCCCGCCGCTACTGCCGAAGAATGGGATCGCACCGGCATCACGGTGGGCGACCCTTCCCAGCCCATAAAGGGCGTGGCGGTGGCGCTTGATCCTACGCGGGCAGCCATCGATGCTGCTGCGGCAGCCGGCGCCAACGTGTTGCTGACGCATCATCCGCTTTACCTGGCGCCTCCCCAAAAATTTACGCCGGCAACGCGCGCGGGGGCAAGCGAAGGTGCCGCTGTGTGGGCCGCCATAAAGCAGGGCGTAACCGTCTTGTCGCTTCACACGGCGCTCGATGTTTCGCGCGAAGCGCAAAAAGTGCTGCCCGGGCTGCTTAACCTGCAGCTCAAAGGTGTTGCGCAACCCATTGCGGGCTCGCGCACGCTGGGCTATGGTCAGCTGTGCGTGCCCAAAGCTGCCGAAACACCCTTGACGCTGGCGCACCTTGCCGCCCGCTGCACGGCGGTGTTCGGGCGCGCGCCGCGGGTGTGGGGCGATTTTTCCACAGAGCTTTCCCGCGTGGTCACCGCCACGGGTTCGGCGGGGGATATGGTGGCCACTTGCTTGGCCGCAGGTCAGGATTGTTTGGTGTGTGGAGAAATCAAATATCACGATGCGCTCACTGCAAGCGAGGCGGGTTTGTGTATCATCGATCTAGGACATGATACCAGCGAAATACCGCTTTGTGCGGTGCTCGTCGAAGCCGTGGAATCGCTGGGTGTGGCGCCCGTTGCCATCACCCTGTTGGACCTGGGCGATAACTGGGCTTATCCCGAAGCTAGCCGTCGTTGATACAAAGATAAGGAATACTATGCCCCTAAACCTCGAAGATGTGAAACCATTGCTCGTGCTTCAGCAGCTTGATTTGATGATCATGCAGAATCAGAAAAAACTCGATGCCCTACCGCAGCGTGCACGCATCATAGAAGCGCGCAAAAAGTATCAAAGCATCGATGCCAAGCAGGAAAAACTGGCTGAAATGAAAAAGGAAGCCGACCGCGAAGTAGCGCGGATCACGTTCGAGGATGAACAACTTGCCGAAAAGCAGAAGGCAACGCAAGAGAAAATCGACGCGTCGCGGGGCGATTATCGCAGCGTGGAAGCGCTGACAAAAGAACTCAACGGCTTTGCAAAACGACGCAACACGCTGGAAGAAAACCTGCTTGTTGCAGAAGATCGCGTCGCCCAAATCAAGGCTGTGCAAGATCAGGTTGTCGCAGCGCTTTCCCAGGTGAAAGCCGAAGAAGAAGCTGCCATAGAAAGCTTTCAGAGCGAAGGGGGCACCTTAAGCGATGGCATAGCGCACGCCAAAGCCGACCGCACACACATTGCTGCCGAAATGGATGCTGATCTGTTGGCGCGCTACGAAAAAGCCGCCAAACACTGTGGGGGCGTGGCCATCGCGCGCCTGCGTGAAGATCAATGTTCGGCGTGTCGCAACCATATAGACCCTAACCGTTTGCTTTCCGTGCGCGCGCAGGCACCGCTTGCCACCTGCCCGCACTGTGCTCGCTTGCTGGTTGTTGAATAATGCTGGCAGCCATCCTTCACAGCGATGGTGGATCGCGCGGCAACCCCGGACCTGCGGGCTGCGGGTTTGAACTGCTCGATGGTGCCACCGGCGATGCCCTGGCCTGCGCGGGCACCTTTTTAGGCACTGCAAGCAATAATGTGGCAGAATACAGCGCCCTTGTGTGGGGCATGCAAAATGCCCTGGCGGCAGGCGTGCAACACCTGAGCGCGCGCGCCGATAGCGAACTGATGGTCAAGCAAATGCTGGGGGCCTACAAGGTTAAAAGTGCCGATCTGAAGCCCTTGTTTTTGCAGGCGCGCAGCTTGGCGGCGCAGTTTTCGCATTTTGACATCCAGCATGTCTATCGCAGCGACAACAAGGAAGCCGATGCCCTGGCCAATGCGGCCATGGATGCCAAGGCCGCCGTCGGCACGTTTTTGGTCGCCTACGAAAGCCAGCCCCTGACGCTGTTTGATGACGACACTGCGGCTGGTACTGCTGCTGCGGCTGCTGCCGCCTCTTTTCCCCAAACTGAACCGGCACCATCGCCCGCACCCGTGCAGCCGAAAGGAACCC
Source organism: Raoultibacter sp. (assembly GCA_036640375.1). Lineage (GTDB taxonomy): Bacteria > Actinomycetota > Coriobacteriia > Coriobacteriales > Eggerthellaceae > JAVWGW01. The sequence goes on from JAVWGW010000108.1 coordinate 4,265, forward strand.
CCATGTACGAACTTATGGTCAAAGACCACTTCGATGCCGCCCATGCCTTGCCCGGATACGATGGCCCCTGCCAATACCTGCACGGGCACACCTGGGATGTGGAAGTGATTATCGCCGGCACGCAGCTTGATGAAGTGGGCCTTCTCTACGATTTCAAGGCGATCAAAACCGATTTGCACACCATTTTGGATGCCTACGATCACCACTATATAAACGATGTGCCGCCCTTCGATACCATCAATCCCACGGCCGAACATCTTTCTCGCGTGCTTTTTGAACGCCTGGCGCAAACGCTGCCGCCCCACATTACGCTTAAAGAAGTGGCGGTTTGGGAAAGCCCCATCGCGAAAGTGACCTATCGCCTCGATTAGCCGCAGGAAAGGAAAGCGCCATGGAAATCGTGAAACGTGAGGAAAAAGAAGCGCTCGAACATGCCTGCCTGGCCGAAGATGCCACGTTTTCCGATGAAAGCGAAGGCCGCGCATTTTCAGCCGCCGCCGATTTTTTGCGCACCGATTTCCAGCGCGACCGCGACAAGATTATCCACGCGAAATCGTTTCGCCGGCTTTCCCACAAAACCCAGGTTTTCTTGGCGGTGGAAGGCGACCATTACCGCACGCGCCTAACGCACACCCTGGAAGTGGCGCAAATTGCCCGCACCATCGCGCGTGCCTTGAACTTAAACGAAGATTTAACGGAAGCCATCGCGCTCGGTCACGATTTGGGGCATACCCCGTTTGGGCACACCGGTGAAGAGGCGCTTTCGGCCTGCCTTGCCAAACGCCGCGGCATCGATCCGCACGCCGTGGCGGGGCGCGGCCTTTACCGGCACAACGCACAAAGCCTGCGCGTGGTGGAAGTGATCGAAAACGACGGCAAGGGCCTAAACCTTACGGCCGAAGTGCGCGATGGCATTGTGTGCCATACGGGCACCCGCCGCGCCGAAAGCCTGGAAGGCCGCATCGTGGCCACGGCCGACCGCATAGCCTACGTCAACCACGATATCGACGATGCCATTCGCGCGGGCGTGCTTACCGAAGATGATTTGCCCGAAACTATCCACCGCTTGCTGGGGGCAAACCACTCCGCGCGCATTGAAACGCTTGTGGTCGATATGGTAAAAACCTCTGCGGCCAGCGATGATATTGCGCTTAGCCCACCAATAGGGGAAGCCATGACCTGCCTGC
>JAVWGW010000109.1:0-5375 GCA_036640375.1 Raoultibacter sp.
AGGGGGCAAGCAGAGATTTGCTACTCTCTGACCCCGAAAAACGCGGACATCTTGTCGAAAGTGCCGTGGGTGCCTATCTTATCGCTCGATCAACGCAAGACGATTTTGATCTTTTTTGGTGGCGCACAAAACGCGGTGATGAAGTTGATTTTCTGCTGAGGAAATCGTCTCTTCTTACCGCAATCGAAGTAAAAAGCGGACGCATCAAAGGAACCAGCGGCCTTCAGGAGTTTCTTAAACTCAACCCCAGCGCATCGTCACTTGTAATCGGCAGCGCCCACTGCTCTCTGGAAGATTTCTTAAGCGGAAACATTCCCCTTTTTGTTGTCTAGGCCAAGAAGGGGGCGCAACCTCAGCGGGCGCGAAATTTCCCCAAACGCACCCTCCGATTGGTGGGCGTAGCGTGCGGGAAGCCGTACTATTTTCAGGGAACCGATGCCCCAGTACACCGCCATCGGGTATGATAAAACCGCCTTGAAAGGATCGACCATGAACTTCGCCGACAACCTTATCTTCCTCCGCCAGAGCCATAGCATGGCGCAAGAAACCCTTGCCGAACAGCTGGGGGTGTCCCGCCAAACCATATCGAAGTGGGAAGCGGGAGCGAACTATCCTGAAATGGATAAGCTGCTGCAAATCTGCGACCTGTACCACACCAACCTTGATGACCTCATGCGCGGCGGCGTGCAAATTGCTAACAAAAACGATACCCAACGCTACGACAAGCACATGAATCGCTTCTGTGCCGCGATTATCGCAGGAGTCTCGTTAGTACTACTGGGTACTGGTGTGCTTTGCGCGCTGGAAGCTTTGGGTTTCCCTGAAAATATTGCAACTATGATATTTCTGACCTTCGTCTTGGTTGCCGTCATCATCTTTATTACGTCGGGCCTCAACCACCAAGAATTCAAGCGGCAAAACCCTCGCATCGAGCCCCACTACGAAACAGAAACCCTGAATCGTTTCGGCCGCCGCTTTTCGATTCTGATTGCCACGGGCGTAGGCCTTATCCTGTTTGACGTTCTCATTCTGTGCGGAATCGTCCCCGAAAGCGGCAATCAGATCACCTTGGGTGGAGCAGCTTATCCCGACAGCTTGTTGATGGTCTTTTTCCTGCCACTTATTGCCCTAGCCGTGGGGATTCTCATCTATGCCGGCATGCAAAAATCCAAGTATGCTCTGTCCGAACTTACCTATCTCGTACACAGTAAAACCGCGCCGGGTTCAGAAATTTCAAGGAAGCATCTTACCCCTGAGCAACTGCGCACAGAACGCATCATCGGCGCGTTGTGCGGAGCGATCATGATCATCGCAACCATCGTGTTTTTTGCCCTGGGGTTTTCGGGCGGGCACACTCTTGACGGAAACAGTATGCGCGACTGGCGCGATACAGGGTTTTCTTCAAGCTGGATCGCTTTTGTCATTGGTGGCCTGACCTGCGGCGTTGTTGTCCTTATCGGCAACGCATTCACGCAATCAAAAGAAGAAATGGTGGCACAAGCTCAGCAAGAGGATGCCTGGATACAGTTTGCCCCCAAAGAAGCCTTCGACGCTAGCGCCCCAGGAAAACAAGAACACCAACAGCAATAGCGCGCTGAATACCCTCCGGCGGAAAGCTCCTTAACAGGAAATATGCTGCTTTTTCAAGCGCCTGAGTAAAAGCTTCGCCGTCGAAAACCTTTTTGGGTGCACAGGGGCTAGAGGCCCAGGGCTTCGGCTAGTTGGAGCCATTCTTCTTCGAGGGTGGCTGTTTGGGCTTCGAGGGTGTGGATGCTTGCTTGCATCTCGCCCAATGCAAGGTAGTCGGCGGGATCAACGGCGATCATGCTTGCGCGCGCTGCTTCTATCTTGTCGTTGAGCGTTGCCAGCTTGCGTTCGTTGGAGGCCAGCTGCTTTTTTGCCTTGTGGGCATCGGCACCCGCAAGGGTTGCGGTTGCGACCGGCGCAGAAGTGGCAGCTCCTGCGGCGCCCGCCGAAGAATCCTGCGTGCCGCCGTGCGTCGCAGCTTGCGCCAAGCGCGCCGCCTCTTTGTTCGCGCGCACCACTTCGGCGCGTTCCGCAGAAAAATCACGCTTATCGAGTTCGGCCAAATACTCATCGACACCGCCCGGCAGATGGCGCACCTTGCCGTCGAGCAGGGCAAACTGCTGATCGGTTACGCGCTCCATTAAATAGCGGTCGTGCGTGACCATCAAAAGAGTACCGGGCCAGGCATCAAGCAAATCTTCCATAACGGCCAGCATGTCGGTGTCCAGGTCGTTTCCCGGTTCGTCCAAAATGAGCACATTGGGCTCTTCAAGCAAAATGAGCAAGAATTGAAAACGCCGCTTCTGGCCGCCCGAAAGATCTTGCACCCGCGCCTTCAACTGGTCTTTGGTAAACCCTAGGCGCTCAAGCAGCTGCCCCGAGGACACTTCCTTGCCATCCACCACAAAGCGTGTTTTGTAGCGCCCCACCACTTCATGCACCCGGTCGGTGCTGTATTGTTCCAGCTCTTCCAAATGCTGCGAAAGCACCGCAAACTTCACCGTCTTGCCGATTTTCACGCGGCCTTCCGTGGGCGCGAGCAAGCCTTGAATCACGCGCAGAAGCGTGGTCTTACCGGCGCCGTTTTCGCCGAGGATGCCATAGCGGTCTCCCGGGCCTATCAGCCAGGTCACATCATCAAGCTGCGTTTTACCACCCAAGCGCTCGCTGACGCCCAGCACATCGATAACCTGTTTGCCCAAACGCGCCATGGCCATCTGCTTGAGTTCGATTTCGTTGCGAAGCGGCGGGTCGCCGTCGATCAAATCGCGCGCGAGTTCCACATGAAATTTCGGCTTCGTTGCCCGGGCACGTGCCCCGCGCGAAAGCCACGCGAGTTCCTTGCGCATCATGTTTTGTCGCTTCTGTTCGATGACCTGCACCTGGCGGTCGCGTTCCACCCGCTGCAGCACGTAGGCCGAATAGCCCCCCTCAAACGGATCGATCTGCCGGTCGTGCACTTCCCACATGTTCGTGCATACCTCATCGAGAAACCAGCGGTCATGCGTAACCACCAGCAGCGCGCCAGCACCCTTCTTCCAGCGGCGCTTCAAGTAGGCCGCAAGCCAGGTGATTGCCCGAATATCCAAATGGTTCGTCGGCTCGTCTAACATGAGCACATCCCAATCGCCTATGAGCAAGCGCACCAAATCGACGCGACGGCGCTGGCCGCCCGAAAGATCGCCGACGCGCCCTTCCCAAGCAAGGTCGCCAATAAGCCCGCTGATGATTTCGCGAATTTGCGGATCGGACGCCCACAGGTATTCGGGGATGTCCCCCACAACTTCGTGGGCGATACTCTGCTGTGGGTCAAGCGAATCGGCCTGCCCCAGCAAACCGATAGTGATGCCGTTGCGCTGGGTAACGCGACCGGTGTCGGGAGTGACCAGCCCCGCCAACAGGGCGAGCATCGTTGATTTGCCATCGCCGTTGCGCCCGACGATGCCCACGCGGTCACCTTCGTTGACCCCCACCGTCACCGCGTCGAATACCTGTTTCGTCGGAAACTCCAGCCCGACCTTTTCACACCCCAACAAAAACGCCACGCGCACACCCGCTTCTCTTCCGCTTATTTTGTTCCCCTATTATATCCATCTTGCCGGGCAAACCGCGGCGCGCGCCATCTAGTGCAAAATCGCGTCGCGTGGGCTGCTGCCACCCTTCGCCAAACACCACTTCCAAACAGGCACTACATGGATGATTCCTTCCGAAACACTCACATCTTCCTCGTCGCCCTCCATCGTAAGAAGATACCCCCGAGCCAACTGCTTTTCAGCCATCGCCTCACGCAAAGCACGCATTTCGCGCTGACGCGTTTTAGGGTCTTTAACCGACACCGACACCTGGTAAACATCAAACCCACGCTGCGAAAGGGCATCCCCCACGATGAAATCAACTTCGTAGTTATGCGCCTGAGTGCGCAGGGTCGCAATGGTGCCTTTTCTGGCGATATTACTGCGACGCCGCAGTTCAAGATAGACAATGCCCTCCAAACGCTGGCCTATATCCTGTGCGGAAGAAAGCGAATTTGCCCAAGCAAGACCGGGGTCAATCGCATACACCTTAGAGGCCGAGCGCGCGTTGTCGGCAAAAGCCCTTGAGAACTTTCGCACACACGCAAGAAGAAACGCATCTTCAAAATAGCCTAAAGCCTCCCCCAGCGCCGCGCGCGTAACAGAGGTGCCCTGCGAACGAAAATCGTTCTCTATTTTTCGCAGCGACAATTCTCGGCCATTAAGCGAAAGAACTCTTTGCGCAAAAAGGCTCACAGCCTGCGGATTGCTCAAGTTATGACGCTCAATAACATCCTGGGCTACAGCCCGCTGAGCATAGGATTGCAAAATACCCAGCAGGCGCTCACCCGATTCGCCCTGAACGCCAGGAAATCCGCCTTGCTGCAAATATCTTGAAAAAAGCTGCTTGAACCGGGCAATCTCTTCGCTGCCATAAGCTGAAGAACCACTTTTTAGTTCAGGCGCATGCAAGCGCGTGTATTCCGAAAAACTATAGGGCAGCATTTCGTAGGTGAGAGACCTTCCGCGAAATTCGGTAGCAACATCTGCGGAAAGCAACTTCGAGGAAGAACCCGTGGCGTAAATCGTCACCTTTCGCGTATCAACAATGCGCCGCAGCCAAACCCCCCAATTTTCCATTTCTTGAATTTCATCCAAGAAAAAATAGGCTCCCTCTTGATAAAGCTGAGGATTCATTTCGTAAAACGTATCGATCACTTCATCGCCAAACGAAGAGGTTAAAGGCGCAAATCGATCATCTTCAAAGTTAAAGTAAAGAATTTGATGGGGGGAAACTCCCTGGTTCAATAATGCTTTTATTTCCTGGAAAAGACGGTAGGTTTTCCCGCATCTGCGCATACCGACAACCACCGTTACCAGATTACCTGCTCGAGGCTTTGCGGGTAATCCGAGCGATAAATCACGGGGCATGAGTGGCTCGTAAAGATCCAAAGAAAAATCCCGTATCTTTTGCGCAATCAGCTGATTCATAGAGGTCGCTTCCCCTTCACCCATCATCGTTATCTGGCTTTATAATTTTACCAGTTTAAGTATTATCTGGCAATAATTTTAAGCCAGTTATCGCATTCCTACCATCCCAGCATCAGTGTGATGGCGACGATGAAGCCTACGGTAAGCACGCCGCCCCCGATGATAAACGCCCAAACGGCGGGGCGGGCTAAATTGCAGGTCCAGCCGATGCCGAAGCGTTCGGGCAAAAACAGGTTTGGATCGGCCGGGTTGTAGTAGAAAACGCCCAGCTTCCACTGCGCATCGTCGTCGAAAAGCAGCTCATCGGCATCGTTGAAGTGCTTGATCGCGCGAGCGCCCGATTGC
>JAVWGW010000110.1:0-5264 GCA_036640375.1 Raoultibacter sp.
GGTCGTTTTTCGTTGTATATTTCTTGTAGTGACTCAGCCACCTGCTGAATCCGCCGCCGACCTGCACATCTGGGCAAGGTTACCAAGCCTCGCTTGCGCCAAGAAACTCAAGCCCCCGCCCCTCACATTCCCCAGTAGTTGCCCGTGTTGGTGCAGCTTGCGATGTATTGGCCCCATTCGGGGTGGCAGAGGGGGGTGCCGGGATTTTCGTGGCCGCCGTACCAGCTTTCTTTATCGACGACAAATTCGAGGATGTTTTCGCCGCCGAGAAAGCCCCATTCGTTGACGCCTTCCCCATCTTCACCCTTCACGTCGCCGATTATGCACGTGATGGTCGATCCGTCGACAAAGGTGAAGGTAAGGTAGTCGCCCACGCTTCCGTACAGCGGGCGCACCGCAATCACATAGCAGCCGTTGATTACCCCGAACCCTTCGGCGTCATAGCTCTCACCTGCGACCATGCGCAGCTGATGCTCGGGCGACGTTGGGTCGGTGATCAAGCTCCAGCCTTCGTAGGCGTCAATCGCGCCAAGGCCCGCCGGGATGTAGATCAGCTCGTTGTCATCGAGCGGTGCCGGCGCGATTGCGGGATAAGCCGGCGTGATGAACCAGCCCACCGAAGCATCGGCGCGGCGGCTTGTTTTGGCCACGCTGCCATCCACGTCGCCCTCGATGGCGTGCAGGGTATTGCTTGCGGCATCGAAGGACTCGACGATGCCCAGCCGCTGCCCTGTGCCATCGTTTACCACCATGATGTCGCCTGGCTGCGACGCATACGATCCGTCGTTGGCGCGCACGACACCCTTGCTTGCATCGTTTTCGAAATACGCGCGAAACTCGGCTGCAGAAGCCGTCTGCGGCATCAAGCTTGATTCCACAAATCCGCACAGATTGCCGCAGTAAGCGACAAACGCCGTCGACCAGGGGTCTGACGATGATTGCCCGGCAAACTGCGCGTAGGCAGCCCGCCACGCGGAAACATCCCCCGCCCGTGTGACGCTGTCCAGCTCGTCTAAGGCAACTTCCACCAGGGCAGAAGCACCGCTTTGTTCGGCCGTGACCACGCGCGGTGAAGCGGCCTGCGGATTATCCGCAGGGGAAACGGCGCCGCGCAGCAGCAAAACAGCCGCAAGCACGACCACCACAACAAGAGCAATGGCCGCCAACGCAAAAATAAGCGAACGCTGTGGAGCGATTGCTGCTTCGCCACGCACGACCCGCCCGGCCTGGCTGGCACGCGAAGGGCGCGTACTCGCCTGCCGTCGATGCACACTCGGCCGGGCCTTCGTGCGACGACCTTCATTTTCCCCTGCAGGCTTGCGCTGCGGCTTTCGTTGACCAGACAGCTGATTCGTCATTGCGGCACTTCCCCCTATTTACCAAACCCCCAGCATGGACGCTGCTTCACACCCAACAGCAACGACGTCCATCCAGTATACAAAAGCGCGCACGCTTTGCCCGCCAACATCTGCCGAAGCGCCTATTTCGGCTGCGCCGCGCACAAAGCATTGCAATGGATTATTTTACCTTCCCGCTTGCACCCTTTCGAGCTAAAACAAGGGTGCAAAATGCCGGGCTTCTGCTATCCTTCATGGGGTGGGCGCAACAAACAACAGGCGCAACGCAGTAGAGTAAAAGCGCATCTTGAAAGGACATCCCCGCACCTTGTCGATGATCTCAACAGCGATTGCATTACAAAACCTCAAGAATGACAACATCGCTTGGAAGCTTCTTCGCGCAAAACGCGCGCCGATGGTTATCGCGATCCTCGATGCACACTTCACCGGCAACGTGGCGCGCATACCGGTTCCCGAATTTATCAACCTGGTCGAAAACGACCTTGAGGAACTTCAGTTCAGAACATCCATCGAAGTTACTAAATCGGCACAAGCCTACTGCGAAAAATGGCGGGCGGCAGGCTACCTGATCAGGCGCCCCATGGCGCAATCCCGGCAAGAAACCTACGAGCTTTCCGGTGGCGCGCTTGTAGCCATCAGCTATGCCAAGCGGCTGATGCAGCCTCACCGAACCGCAACGCAATCACGCCTTGCCATCATCATCGACCAGATTAGCAACCTGGCGTTGGCAACCGATGACAACGAAGAACACCGCAGAGGGGCGCTGCTGGAAGAACGCAGCCGCATAGATGCACAGCTTGCGCGGCTTGACCAGGGCGAAATCGAAGTGCTTGACCGCGCGGCGGCGATTGAAAAAACCAAAGACATCGTAAGTTTAGCGCGGGAAATTCCCGCCGACTTCATTCACGTGCGCAACGATTTCGAACAACTTAACAGATCGCTTTACGAAACCATCATCAACTATGAACCCGACCACCAAAATGTTTTAGCCGATATATTTGATGGCGTGGACGAAATCGCGCAATCCGCATCGGGGCAATCTTTCAAGGGGTTTTATTCCTTACTCAGAGATTCCGAGCTGACCGAAACTTTGCAAGACGATATCGATACCCTGTTAGAATGCGATTTTGCCGATGAATTAAGCGCTGATGAACGCCGCTTTTTGCGCGGGTTGATGCAGGTATTCGTCGATCGCAGCCAAGAGGTTAACGGGGTTATGACCTCGTTTGCACACGGCCTGCGACGCTTTGTGCAAAGCCAAAACTACCAGCAGGAACGCATGCTCAAGCAACAGCTTGATCGCGCCCTTGGGCGCGCGCACCGCGTCGTGGAAGCATACCCCTGCACGCAGCGCATGGATGAATCTCTCAACCTTACTTCCGTGCAAATCATGCCCGTATCGCGCTGGAAGCTCAAAAATCCTGCCGAAACCCAAGCGGCACCCGCGCAGTATCTTTCGACCACAGAAACCGAAAGTATTTCCCTTGAACAGTTATTAGAAATCGCGCGGCAAACCGAAATAGATTTTGCCGAACTTGCCCACAACGTCAACGACTGTTTCAAAAACCACCCACCTGCGCTATCGGGCACAAGCTTCGGCCGTGCAGGCATAAGCATAGCCGAGGTGTTGCACCACCATCCCGCCACCCAAGGCATAGCAAGTATTGTAGGCCTGGTGGAACTCGCAATTGACCAGGGAATATCGCAAGAGGGGGAAGAACTTTTATATTGGGAATCTGACGAAGGCAAGCGGTATCGGGCGCGCATTCCCAAGTTAGCATTCACAGGAGAGGTAGACGCATGAGCGACAAAGCAAGCGAGCAGTTTGACCCAAGCGAAGAGGAAACCTTGGAAGATGAAGGGTTATGGCGAGGTGATTGCGGCACCTTAAGCCTCACATCGCGACGTGCTTTGCTGCAGCTAGTGCGCGGGCCTTTGATCAATGCTGAAACCAATCGTGAACTTTGGCAGGCGCTGTTTCATGACCGAGCGATTATCACCTCACGCCTGTGCGATCTTTGCCTTACTCTTGTCATCAATGAAGAGGATGGCATCGCCTTCGTCCAAAATGCGCCCACGCAAGATACGCGCATCCCAAAAGCGGTGCGCAACCAGCCCCTTACCCTCATCGACACAATACTGGTGCTCACGCTTCGCCGCGAGCTGGTGATAGGGCATGCAGGCCGCGTCTTCATAGGGCGAGAAGAGGCTTTTGGTACCGTTGCCCAATATCGGCCGCTTGCCAAACTTGATGAATCCGCCTTCCAAAAACGACTTGAAGCTTCTTGGGGGAAGCTTGCCAGCGCGGGCATACTGCTCAAAACTGATTTGGATGAGCGCTATGAAATATCACCCGTGCTCAAGCTGATATTTGGGGCAGACGAGGTCAAAACTATCAACGCTGTGTTTGACGCCATGCTTGAAAACCCCGACCAATCAGCGGGCGCGCAAGAAAGCGAAGGGTAGCCAGCATGGTAAACGCTGCAGAAGACGCCGTCAAAGAACAGCTGAGCATCGACATGTTCGCCCAGGATTGGCCGACCGACCCCATTATGGGTGAAGGCCACCCTGGACAGTGGCGCCTCGCGCGCGTCGAGGTGGCTAACTGGGGAACGTTTTGCGGATACCACAGCCTGCCCGTCGACAGAAAAGGCCTGCTGATAACGGGGGCTTCTGGATCCGGTAAATCTTCGCTGCTTGATGCCATCACCACCGTGCTCACTCCCCCGCGCAACCGCCACCTCAACGCAGCCGCGCGCAACGGATCAAGCAAGGGGGAAGATCGCACACCCGTCAGTTACCTGCGCGGCGCATGGCGTCATGAAACCAACGAAACAGGCGAAGTGACCTGCAGCTATTTACGGCCAAACACCGCAATCTGGAGCGGTATTTTACTGCGCTACGAAAACGGGTTGGAGGGGTGCGCCACAAACCCCGGCCAACCCTCGCGCGCTTGCGACCCGGTAAACCTGCTGGTGCTTTTCAACCTCAAGGCGGGCTGCAACACCGACGACGGCATCGCGCAGCTTTATGCCGTTATCGGCGGCGAACACACGCTTGATGAATTTGAGCCCTACGCTATCAACGGGGTTGACTTCAGGAAATTCAAAAGTGCTTTTCCCACGTGCAAACAAGTCTTTCGCGAGCACTCCGCTTTCGCGGCCTCCCTCTGCCGCCACCTGGGAATAGCGGGGCCGAAAACGCTTGAGCTTCTGCACAAAACCCAGGCGGCAAAAAACTTCGGATCGCTCGATGATTTATTCCGAAACTTTATGCTGGATGAACCAAAAACCTTCGCGCATGCGAAAGAGGCAGTCGAACAGTTTACGGCCTTATCTCAAGCGCACGCGGGCGTTGTTGACCAGCGCAAACAGATGGAACACCTTGAACCTTTAGTGGCGCTTGACGCACAAAACCAAACAGCGCAACACGATGCCGAACAGATGCAGGCGCTCGCCGATGCCCTCCCGGGCTACACCGGGCAACTTGCGCTCGACTTTCTGCAAGCCGAACGCGACAACCTACAAAAAGCGACCGATCAGCTTACCGAACAACTCAATCTTGCCGAAACGGAGCAAAAATTTGCCCGCCAAGAATTTGACCAAGCACAAAAAAGCCTGGTCGATGCCGGGGGCGATGCCCTCAATCTTGCCGAATCCCAAATGCTTGATTACCAACGGCAGCTCAATCAAGTGCAGGAAAATCGCAGCAGGCTCTTGCTTGACCTGGAATGTGCCCGCGTCGAAGAAATACCGCGCACCTACACCGCCTGGCAAGAACTGGGGCGCAGCATCACGAAAAAGGCTGACGTGGCCCAGGCAGAACAAGAGGGATCGCGCGATAGCCAATATCAAAGCTACGGCCGCGTACCCGATTTGCAAAAAAGCATCCAGGCCACCGAAGATG
>JAVWGW010000111.1:0-5261 GCA_036640375.1 Raoultibacter sp.
AGCGCGCTTGCCACGCCCGAATCCAAGTTGGCGCCGGTGCGATTACAAATGACTGCTTCACCTGCGGTTTCCAAAGCATCCGCCAACAGATTGCACGTCGTTGTTTTACCGTTGGTGCCACACACGACAATGGATCCCTTGCGCACCTTAGGTGCCAGATCAGCGATTATGCGCGGGTCAACATAAAGTGCAATCTTTCCAGGGAAATTCGCCGCCGGGCGATGAAACACGTTTTTTAGCACCCACGTGCTTGCCGCGCTGACGCCTTCAGCACACACCTTTCGAACACCCATCGCACTTCCCTTCACGCTTTTCCAGCCGACCCGACACAAGATTTTATCCAGTATACCCGTTGCGCCTTGCCCCCTTGCAGATGACACTAGGCTTTCATACAGATTTCAGGTAGAATGATGACCTGAAAAGACAGATATGGAAAATGTCAGTCTCTTTTTGCGGCACATAAAATAGCTGCTATATTAGTAGAATGAGCCACGCACAAAGCGACCCCGGAGACTCCGTGACGAAGCCCTATGCACATAACGATCGCACACCCGCCTCGGGCACAACGCGTAATCGCCGCGAAATGCCCACGCGCCCGCAAGCGGAAAACCCCTATGCGCGGGATCGCTACGCCACGCAAGAGTCACCGTCCCAGCGCGCAACCACACGCACCGCGCGTGCCGCCAAACCGCGCACCCATTACAATGCGCGCGAGGAAGCAACCCGCTACACAGCGCAAAATCGCCCGCCGCAAAACCACCCCCGCAACGAACCTGCCGCCTACCGCGATACCAGCCGCTACTGCAATCGCACGACCCCCAAAAAACGGCTGTCATTCATAAAGCCGCTGCTGACCGTGGGTGTTGCTGCTGTTTGCGCCTTCGGCCTGTGGGGCTTCGTACAAGCTCAGCCCATCACCGTAACCGTCAACGGCCTTGAGCATCAATTGGGCGGCGAAAAAAACTTGGACACCGTATTTGCGGAAAGCTTTGCATCACCCAACCCCGGCAACCTTATCGCCGTTGATGATTCACTGCTTGAAGAAGGTAAGGGTCACCCGTTTTCGGCAAGCGTCAACGGGGAAGCTGTTACCGACAGCAAAAAGCCTTTGCCCCAGGGTGCTACCATCGAAATCACCGACGGCGGCAATATCACCGAAGAGGCCACAAGCACTGAAGAAGTCATCCCCACCCAAGCCATTGAGCAGGGCGTCGGCGCAATTCACCGGGTGACCCAGCTGGGTCAAGACGGCACGCGGTCGACCTTAACTGGCAAGGTATCGGGCAAAACCGTCACGAAAGAAACCGCTCAAATGCAGCCGCGCATCTATGAAAAATACGCCGTCGACACCCAGGGCGACAAAGTGGTGGCGCTCACCTTTGATGATGGTCCTTGGCCAGGTTCGACCGAAGGCATACTCGATGTGCTCAAGCAAAACAATGCCAAGGCGACATTTTTCACCGTAGGCGAACGCATCGAAGGCGAAGGCGTCAAGCTGGTCAAGCGCGCCTTTGATGAAGGCCACCAGGTGTGCACGCATTCGTTTGATCACGCGCGCGGGTCAGGCCAAAGCGTCAACATGAGCTATATGACCACCGACGAACAGGTTGCCGAGGTGGCCAAAGGTCAAGAAGTTATCGCCAACGCCACAGGCGCAGAAGCGAACAAAGTATTTCGTGCACCCGGCGGAAATTTCCCCCTGAGCGTATGGCAAACCATAGAACCTCAGATCACTGCCGAAATTGGCTGGAATATCGATTCGGGCGACTGGCGCCAACCGGGCACCGAACGCGTGGCAAGCGCCCTTACCAACGTGTCGCCCGGCGATGTGATTTTATGCCACGACGGTGGCGGCGATCGCGCCCAAACGCTCGCAGCACTTAAAACCGCCCTCCCCGCGTTGACCGAGCAGGGCTACCGCTTCATCACCATCGACGAACTGATGGAATACCCCGCCAAGCCGCTTGCTTAGGATTTTTTCCTCACGGGGGCTTTGGCAATGGTAGAATAACCCGTGCGCGTATGCGCTTGTCTGCAGTGCCTCCGTAGCTCAGGGGATAGAGCAATGGTTTCCTAAACCATGTGCCGGCCGTTCGAATCGGCTCGGGGGCACCACTTAACCATGAACGAAAGGCTTTCCTGTGGAATCGGTTTTTGGCGCCATCAACACTTTTTTAGTAGCAGTCGATGATTTTATCTGGGGCATTCCCCTTATCGCTTTGATTTTGTGCGGCGGCATTTTGCTGACCGTGCGCCTGCGTGGTATGCAGTTTAGCCAGCTGCCGCGCGCGCTGCGCTATATGCTGAAAAATGAAAAGGATGGCACGGGCGAAGTGACCAGTTTCGCTGCGCTGTGCACCGCGCTTTCGGCCACCATCGGCACGGGGAACATTGTGGGCGTGGCAACCGCCGTGTGTGCGGGTGGCCCGGGTGCCCTGTTTTGGATGTGGCTGGCGGCGCTGTTTGGCATGGCCACCAAGTATTCCGAAGGCCTGCTGGCGGTAAAATATCGCAGCTTGAATAAAGAAACCGGCCACGTTTTAGGCGGACCGTTTTACTACATCGAGCGCGGCATGGGCATAAAGTGGCGCTGGCTTGCCAAGGTGTTTGCCTTTTTCGGCATGTGCGTGGGGCTGTTTGGCATCGGCACGTTTACGCAGGTAAATTCCATTTCGGGCGCCATCACCGGCTTTTTCGACCCCGACAAAGCTGCCACCGTTTCGCTTCTGGGCATGGATTATTCCCTGGCCACTGTCATCGGCAGCCTGGTGCTGGCCGTAACCGTTGGCCTGGTGGTTATCGGCGGGCTCAAGCGCATCGCTAGCGTTTCTGAACGCATCATCCCCTTGATGGTCGTGCTTTACGTGGGCTTTTCGCTCATGCTTATCTTCTTCAACATAGACAAGTTGCCCGGCGCCTTTGCCACCATCTTCCAAAGCGCCTTTGGCCTGCAGGCAGTTGCGGGCGGTGCGCTGGGAGCCATCATGATTGCCATGCAGAAAGGTATCGCCCGCGGCATCTTTTCCAACGAAGCCGGCCTGGGATCAGCCCCTATCGCCGCTGCGGCCGCTCAAACAAAAGAACCGGTGCGCCAAGGTCTTGTTTCTATGACGGGCACCTTTTTGGACACCATCGTCGTGTGTTCGATGACCGGCCTGGCGCTGGTTATGACGGGCGCCTATCTGACGCCCGGGCTGGAAGGTGCCGCCGTCACCACCGCGGCCTTCCAAGCGGGGCTGCCCTTCATCCCCGCCGATATTGTGGCGTTTATCTTGATGGTATGCCTGGTGCTGTTTGGCTTTACCACCATCTTGGGCTGGGATTATTATGGCGAACGCTGCCTGGAATACTTCAGCAACGGCAACATGAAAAGCGTGCAGGTTTACCGCTGGCTCTACATTGCCGCCGTGTTCATCGGGCCGTACATGACCGTGGCCGCCGTGTGGACCATCGCCGACATCTTCAACGGCCTTATGGCCATCCCCAACATGATTGCGCTCATCGCGCTTTCGGGCGTGGTGGTGCAGGAAACGCGCGACTACTTCGCACGCCTGCGTGCCGCCGATGGCAACGAGGAAGCCATGGACCCACGCCTGCCCGGAGACGACTGGGACACCCCGCCCATCGACGCGTTGGATAAGCGCTAGGCCTTATAAGGCGTCGGCGACTTTTCTGGCAGCTGCCGTGATGGACAGGTCGTCCACGTCGATAGTGATTTCGGCAAATTTTTCGTAGAGGGGGCGGCGTTCGTCGTAGAGATCTTGCAGGCTCATGCCGATGCCCTCTTTCATAACCACGCCGCGCTGCTGTAAGTCGCTTAAGCGTTGCACCAGCTGCTTGTACGATATTTTCAGGTACACAACCGTGCCGATTTCGGTCAAATGCGCCATGGCGGCATCGGAATACACGGCCGATCCGCCCGTGGCGACGATGCTGTGTTCCGCCTGCAAATCGCACAGGATATTGTTTTCCACTTCGATGAAGCCCTCAGGACCGCAGGCATCAATCAACTTTTGCAGCGTCTTGTCGCACTGGTTTTGAATGACCAGGTCGGCATCGATAAAGTTGTAGTTAAGAATCTTCGCCAGCACGATACCCAGCGTGGATTTGCCCGCACCGGGCATGCCTATGAGGATGATGTTACCTTTTTGCGATGCCATGGGACCTCCTTCAACGGAAATGTTTCGCTGACCACTATAGCAACAAAAATCAGTAGGAAGCCAAAAATGAGTTGAAGGCTCAATTCTTCACCATAAAGCATCACGGAAAACGCCACGCCAAACACCGATTCCAGGCTAAGGAAAAGCGCGCCCTGCGCCGGCGGCACGTGAGCCAGGCCGACGTTTTGGAACACCAGCGCCACACAGGATGCCAAGAGTACGATGTAGGCCATGTCCCAGAAAAAATCGAGCGTGAACGCCGAAGCCGCCGGCCACACTTCAAAGCTTGCGCCCATGAGCATGCCGCAGGCGCCGCCCACCAAAAACTGATACACCGTCATAACCAAGATGTCGTTTTTTTGGGAAAGCTTCGACACATACACGATGTGAATTGCAAAGAAGATGGCGCTGACCAGCGTCATAAAATCGCCGAACCCTATGGCCAGCGACCCTTGCAGCGACACCAAACCAATGCCGCCGATGCACAACGCCGCCGCGATCACATTGTAAACACTGGGCCGCTTGCGCATAATGAGCCAGAAAAAGAAGGGTACTAACACGCAATACGTTGCCGTTAAAAACGCATTTTTCCCCGGCGTCGTATCGGCCAGCCCAATCGTTTGCACCCAAAAACCCAGAAACAAAAACACGCCCAAGGTAGCGCCCGCCGCCAAATGCTGCTTATTAAAATGGGCGCGCAGCCGCTTTTGAAACACAAGCGCCAAAATAACACCCGTAGCCAAAAACCGCACGCCAATCAGATAAGCCGGAGGCATAATACCCACGGCATCCTTCATAGTGATAAAGCTTAAACCCCAGATGGCCGCCGCACTAAGCAGCATGACCTTATACACCCATGCGGGAATTTCAGCAAATATGTG
This sequence comes from Raoultibacter sp., assembly GCA_036640375.1. Taxonomy (GTDB): domain Bacteria; phylum Actinomycetota; class Coriobacteriia; order Coriobacteriales; family Eggerthellaceae; genus JAVWGW01. Next base: position 5,042 of record JAVWGW010000111.1, read on the forward strand.
TGTCGGCGCAGCCATAGCCCCTCAGTATAAAGCAGCCCCCCACCGCCGAAAACCCCCCACCGCAGCACAAACACACAACCCCCGCGCCGTGATGGCGAAGCCCATCACGCGCCCGCCACAGGTTGAGGTCAACAACGGCAAAGACAGGCGGTCTGTGGTGAGTCAGATAGGCGTGAAAGACCGAGCTGCTTGAAGTAAGCGTACTCACGTACGCGCACGA
>JAVWGW010000112.1:0-5239 GCA_036640375.1 Raoultibacter sp.
AGCAGCATCACACCCAATGAGCGCATTGCGCAAGTGTTCCAGAGGGCGACCAATGCACTTTGCAATGCAAGCACAGAACTGACAGTAACCGCGAATGCGGCAGACTGGAAGTTTTCGGTAGGGGGTGATGTTGCCAACGCTTACACTGCGACGCTGGGGGAACTTGCGGTTGACGACGAGCAGACGACGCTTATGGGGTGTGCTTGCGCATCGAACGGTGCGGGCGGCCCAGCGGTAATCAACGCTGAGGTGACAGGTATTCCTCTTGCGTCCATAATTGAAAAGGCAGCCCCGGCTGCGACGGTGAATACGGTAACGCTTGTTTCGGAGGACGGTTATCGCATGGCTGTTCCCCTTGACTTCGTTATGGCTCGCAAAGCTTTGGTTTCGTATCAAATCAACCAGGATCCTTTGACGGCGTCGGTGGGTGGCACAAATCAGCTCTGGATCGATTCTGTTGCTGCAAAGTATTTTTCCCGCAACATTGTTTCTGTTGAGCTGACGGCTGAGGATGTGGCGCCTGCGGTGCCCGGTAAGGAAGCTGACGTCGCCAACCAATATGTCAACCGTCCTAATGTGGGAATCGTAAGTGCCGCTTAGGTGATTTTGCGGTGACGAGCTGGATAAACTAGGTGTGCTTTTGACCCCCTGCTTTTAGATGAGCGGGGGGTCAGTTGGGTTTTGGTTAAGGATCGGAGTATTTAATCTTAAAGCTGAATAGGGGTCCATTCTTCGTGGGTGCAAATCCAGGCTTGGGGTGCTTGGACGGAAAAGAAGACGAGGGTGGGGTCGTGTGCGCCGTCGTAGCTTTCTCCTAGGCCGCGCATATGTTCAAAGCCCGCCTGGCGGATGGTGTCGTTTACGCCATCAACAAGCCCGGCCACGCCGCGCAAAATCAGCCAGCCGTGCCCTGGCCACCAGGCCGTTGCTTCAAACTTGGGGTTGATCTGCAATTCTTCCCAGACATCTTTGGTGGTGGCGGTGCAAAACCAGAGGGTTTCATCTTGCAGGGCAGCAAAGCTGAATGGGCGCACGTGGGGCTGGTCGTTTACGCTTGTGGCCAGGTACCACGCAGGAATGTTGGTCAGGTAGCTTAGAATTGTTTCGTTTCCGGTCATGATGCATCCTTTCGATTGGGGTGCTGGTTTTGGCTGGTCGGACTAGTTGATTCGGGTCGGGCTGGTCGGGCCGGTTGATGCCGGTTGCGCCAAGCGTGCTAGCACTTTTCACTTACAGCCCTATATTGCTGGCGATAACGCAGGCACACAACACCCCCAAGGTGGCGGCTGCCGCAGCATCGAGGCTTGAAAAACGCAGGGGGTGCAGGCGCGTGCGGCCCGGTCCCCCATGGTAGCAGCGGGCATCCATGGCCTGCGACAGCGTTTCAGCATGGCGAAACGCGCTGGTGAACAGGGGAATAACCAGGGAAGAAAACATGCGGGTGCCCCCCTTAAACGGGCTGTTCGCATAGGCTGCCCCGCGACTGATTTGGGCTTGATAAATAGTTTGCGCCTCCAGGGCAAACTGGGGCAAAAACCGCAGCGCAATTCCCATAATCATCGCCAGTTCGTGCGCGGGAAAGCCAAAACGGTTCAAGGGCCCTAGCAGCCGCTCGAAGGCTTCGGTGGTGTCAAGCGTTGTTGTGGTCATGGTGATAAGGCTCATGGCAAGCAGCATCAGCACAAGGCGCGAGGCAATAAACGCGCACGAGTGCACGCCAGCTTCGCTGATTGTAATGAATAGCCAGCTAAAATAGACGGCGCCCCCCTGCACAACGAACAAGTTCAGCGCTGCGGCCACCACAACAATAAAGGCAAGCGGCGCGATAGATTTGAAAGCTTTTCCCAGCGGAATGCGGGCGATAAGGTAGGCCGCCGCCACGAAAAGCGCGCATATGCCCAGCCCGGCAAAATCGTGCGCGCACAATACGATAACGATAAAGGCGCAGGAAAGCACCAGTTTTGCCCGCGGATCCATGCGATGAAAGGGGCTGGTGCCCGCATAGTAGCTGCCAAAAAGAAGGGGAGTGCTCATAAGGTGGCCTTCGGTAGGGCGGCTAAGGCACGGGTAAGGCTTGCGGTGTCAAACAGCAGGTTTGCGGAAAGGCCCAGACCCGCTTCGCGCAAGGTATCGGCCATGCGCTGGGCGGCGGGAACGCCTAGGCCTATCGCGCGCAGTTCTTCGCCGCGCAAGAAAATAGCTTGGGGGATGTCCAGGGCGAATTGCGCCCCTTCCTTCAGCACAAGGATACGACTGCTTAGCTGCGCCAAATCATCCATGTTGTGAGAAACCATCACGATGGTGAGGCCGCTTTCGTGCAGCTTGGCGATCAGTTTGAGAAATTCCTTGCGCGCCGCAGGGTCAAGGCCCGCCATCGGTTCATCCAAAATCAAGGTTTGGGGGCGCATGGCAAGCACCCCGGCGAAGGCGACGCGCCGCTGCTGCCCGCCCGAAAGCTCGAAGGGGCTTTTGTCGCGCAGCGTGGTGTAATCCAAATCAACGGCGGCAAGCGCTTGGCGCACGCGGGCATCCATATCCTGTTCCCCCAGGCCTAAATTGCGCGGTCCAAAGGCCACATCTTCATAGACGCTTGCGGCGAACAGCTGGTGTTCGGGATACTGAAATACAACGCCCACGTTTTTGCGCGCTGCCGCTGCCGCCTTTTTGTCGGCTATATCCACGCCACCCACTAACACGCGCCCGCGCGTGGGGTGCAAAAGCCCATTCATGTGCTGGATCAGCGTGGATTTCCCCGATCCGGTGTGTCCGGCGATGCCCAAAAATTCCCCGGTATATAAGGTGAAATTGATGGCGTCAAGTGCCAAAAGCGCATCGGGCTTGTTGCCCCAGTCCGCCACCTGCGCTGCGGGTTCCGCTTTGGCGGCGCGCGCCTTAGCCTTTTTCTTGTTGGCCACGGGGTCATAGGTGTAAGAAACGTTTTCAAAAGTGATAAGCGGCTCCAAGTTGCTTTCGGGCGCGCCTGCCTGCGCAGCTTGCGTTTTGGGCTCCTGCTGTGTCCCGTGCGCTTCCGGTGCGCCACCAGCTGGCTGCCCCGCGGCTGCTCGCACCTCAATCAGCGTTTCAAGGCTGCCCGCCAAGCGCGCTTCATCAACCTGTGTGGGCACGGCCACACCCGCGGCCTGTAGTGCCATCGAAAGCTTGCAGGCAAAGGGAACTTCCAGGTTGAGCTGCGTTAAAAGGTCGGTGCGCGTCAAAACTTCTTCGGGCGTGCCCACACAGGCGATGTGCCCCGCATCCAGCACAACCACGCGATCGGCTAGCGCGGCTTCTTCCATGAAGTGCGTGATCATCACGATGGTCATGCCGCGTTCGTGCAGCGTTTTGCACACGCGCAAAAGCCCCTTGCGCCCGCGCGGGTCAAGCATGGCGGAAGCTTCATCCAGAATAAGAATTTTGGGGTTCATCGCCAACACGCCAGCGATGGCTACGCGCTGTTTTTGCCCGCCCGAAAGCGCCGAGGTTTCCTTTTTGTCAAATCCTACAAGCCCGACTTCTTCCAGGGCAGCACTTACGCGCTTTTGCAGTTCATCGGGCGCCACGCCCAAGTTTTCCGGTCCGAAGGCCACATCGTTTTCGATAAGGCTTGCCACCAGCTGGTCATCGGGGTTTTGAAACACCATCCCCGCGTTTGAGCGGATAAGATAGGTGCATTCTTCATCGCTGGTAGCGCTTCCCATAACCACCACGCGGCCGGCATCGGGCACCAGCAGGGCATTGATATGCTTGGCAAGCGTGCTTTTTCCGCTGCCATTGCCGCCGAGCACGCACACGAATTCGCCTGCGGCAACGTGTAGGTTAATGTCGGATAAGACGGAGGTTTCTCCGTCGTAGGTAAATGCTGTGTGTTCAAAATCAATCATGGGTATCCTTTGCGTAAGGCCGGCTATTTGCCTTTAATCTGTGCCTTTTTCGGCGTGATAAGATTGGATATTGCCTTGTACACAACAAGGGTCAGTGCGGCATTGAGCGCGCCCTTCACCAGGTTAAACGGCAGCAAGGCGGGAAGGATAAGGGGTAACACCGCATCGGGTGTGCCATACCAAAAAGCAACGCCGATGGTCAGGTTGGCCGCGATGGCACCCAAGGTGGCAACGATGATGCTGATGATAAGCCCCGCCCCCGCGCCTTTGTAGTTGTGCACCCGGCGATACACAAGCGCGGCGGGCACGATGAAGCACAGCGTGGCTATGATATTCATGATTGAGCCAACCCATTCGCCCAAAATCAAGCCATGGATAACGGCAGCAATGGCGCCCACGGCAACGCCCGCCGCAGGGCCAAACGCAAAGCCGCACACCATAGCGGGCATGAGCGAGGCATCGTAGGTAAGGAAGGCCACGCCGGGAATGAGGGGAATCTGAATAAACGAAAGTAGTGCTGCAATGGCGCACATCAGCGCCATTGTTACCAGTTGGCGCGTGTCCCAGCGATTGGTGTTGGTGAAGCGGAAATCTTGCTTGTTCTTCGATTGATCGGTCATGGCAAACCCTTTCTTGGTAAGGCATCCGGTAAGGTGAAAGGTCTGCCACCTGCCTCAAAAAAGAAACAGACCCGTATGAATTCGTTCTGTTCATACAGGCCCCAAGGGTTTGTTCGCCAAAGCAGCAAAAACAACGAACAAGCTCTGCCTCTTTCATCCGGACTGTAACCGTCGGTTTTGGAATCACACCAAATCAGCCCGCAAGCGCATTGCTTGCGAGGTTGTGGACTTATGGCCGCAGCCAATCACCACCGGTGAGGAATTGCACCTCGCCTTGAAACAGAATTCATTGCCATGTATTGTAACCACCCCGCCGCCTTCGCGCAAGGATGTTTTGTGGGGCAGATTACCCTTCTTGTTGCATTTTTAGACCCGAGAAATTTTTCCTTGGATAGGTATACCCCTTGCGCGCCTTGTTGCCGTATAGTGTTTAAGAGGATTTTGTAAGACAGGAAGGAAAACGTATGGCGGACGGGGAAACGCTCAGGGAAGTATCTGCGCAAGCAGTCGCAGCGTCGGGCAAATCGGGCGATGCGGCGGGCGCTGTGCCTAAGGTGCGTACGAGTATGGTTATCAAGCTTGCCGGTGCGCTGGTGGGCACGCTTATTGGATCGGGCTTTGCCTCGGGGCAAGAAGTCATGCAGTTCTTCACATCGTATGGCTTGGCCGGCATTATCGGCTGCCTGGTTGCGATGGTATTGTTTGGCCTGTTGGGCGCCGTGTTTATGAACTATGGTT
>JAVWGW010000113.1:0-5216 GCA_036640375.1 Raoultibacter sp.
GTAGGTTTCAAGAAGGCAGGGGATGCTGTGGGCATCCGCATAGGCTAAAAAGGGGTCCATTAAACGACGAAAGGCGCCACTACCTCGTTTTTCCGTGTCAACACCCAGCGCATAATAGTGGATGAAATCGGATCCTGCCGTAAAATCTTCCACCCATTTGAAGTTTGAAACGGCATCCATTTTAAGTGCTTGGTCGGCCAAAAGGCGGCTCTCTTCTTCGCTTAATGTTGTTTCGCACATCAGTTCAAAGGATTGATCTTCAAGATCGTTCCAAATAAGGTTCCCCAAATCGCTTTTAAGATAGCCACCCGCGCACGCGCTTAAATCAGGCGTTGCCCAGCAGGCTTGATGGGGGGCACCCAGAGTGAAATTCGCCTGCATAATGTTGCGTGCAATCGCAAGTTCGCGGTCGGGATTTTTAGGTAAAACGGCAAGCCATTCCTGCGTCCATAGTTCTTCTAAAAAGCTTTTGCCCATCATGTAGGCAAGCTGGTCGATCAGATCGGTTTGCGTAGGATCAACTTTAATAAGCTGGGGTAACTCCATGACTGTGCCTCTCATTTTTACGGGTTGCCCTTGATTGTGGCACAAGAAATAAAGGGGAAAAGAAACCGTAGCTTTGTTGTAAAGAATATGAGGAACTTTGTTTTTGCGGGGCAAAACACACTGCAAGGCTTGTGGGACGTCGCCGCGGGTGCGTTACTCTTGCCAAAAATCGCGCATTAAATCTTGCCGCGTTGGCTGGCCTGTTTTCTTCAAAATATTGTGCACATGGGCCTTGATGGTGCCTAGTGCCAACTGTAATTCACTGGCGATATTTTGGTTGTCTTTGCCCAGCAAAACAAGCTTGAGGATATCGTTTTCGCGGGCGGTAAGGCTGTGGTGCTGGCAATACGAGGGCAGCAGTTCGTCGATATGTTTTTGTAGCGTGGGGTTTTCTGAAGTCGGGGGCGTTTGAAAGCGTAAGGCAAGCGTTTCACGAGCCCCCTTAAGGGTAAGAAAAGCAAAAAAAGCCATGAGAATATTCTCAGAAAAATTGCGTTCAGAAAGATAAAGAGGAAAAAGAGAATCGGTAAAATCGGGCTTCCAGATAAGGATCATAAAGAAATCTTCTGCAAGAATACAAAAAACAAGCACCGTAGTTACGATAAAGAAAGAGCGAGAACGCCTCAGACGTGTTTTATAGGCTCCCGGATCGGCTGTGCAGTAGCGAAACAGCGCATAGGCTAAGCACCCCAGAAAGAATATTTGGCGCAGGCTGTAATAGGTCCACTGCTTCCAGGGGCCCTCGGGAAAAAGGGCGAGTGCAAGAAAACTTGCTGCGATAAAGATAAGCGCGGGTACTACTTTGAGTAAGCGGCTTTCCACATCAAGTTCGTCGCAAAGAATAAGCCAGAACGTTTCAAGTGTGCCGAGCGTGAGAAGCGTTTTGAGAAACGGGTATTCAATAAGGTAAAAAAGATCGGGGGAATAAGAAAGATTTTGTCCCAGATATTCGGATTGAAAAATCATTGCAAGGTCAAGAAAGTAAAACAAAAAGAAGAAGGTAGCAAGAATAAGAATCCGTTTTCTGGAAACAAAATAGGCCGATAGGGCGGTAACGCCCGCAGCGATGCAGATAAGCAGGAACAAAATCGTATAGATATAAAATGCGATTTCCATGATTCCCTCAGACCCCTCGGATACTGCGACGGCAAAGGGAAGGCCGCGGTGATGGCTTCCGTATAAATTATGATAACCCTTATGCTTAGCGCTAAAAAGTTGGTTTTTTGCAGCAAGGGCAGTTTTGCGCTGATGTCACATTATGTTGTGGTTTTAGCAAATTTATTACTACATAGTGTGGGATTATTTCGGGTATAGACGGATTTTCCAAAAAATAAACTCCATTATTCCTTCACAAGAATTCAGCGCTGCGCATACTGGGCACCAGGAGAACGAAGCCTATCGGTACGAAGATAAGACGTCTTCGCCACTGGATAGACGGAAGATGAAAAATTCCGACTTGAGGGTTTCGAGCGATCACTCGTGCGCGGCACGGGTAAGGAGGACATCATGGTTGATGCGGCTAAAAAGGATTACCTGGATACCAATGATTTCACGAAAGAGGAACTGCTTGATATGGTCGATCTGGCTCGCAGTATGAAGGGCATGATCAAAGCTGGTCGCTATCCCCTTATTTTGAAGGACAAGACCTTGGGTATGATCTTTCAGCAGGTGTCCACCCGCACCCGCATCTCGTTTGAAACTGCAATGACCGACCTGGGCGGCCATGCTCAGTTCTACGGCCCTGGCACCATTCAGCTGGGCGGCCATGAATCCATCGAAGATTCCGCTCGCGTTATGGGCACGCTTGTCGACATTCTTATGGCGCGCGTTGACCGCCACGAAGATGTGGTAAACCTGGCAAAATACAGCCCGGCTCCGGTTATCAACGGCATGTCTGAATTCAATCATCCCACCCAAGAACTGGGCGACTTGCTTACCATGATAGAAAACTTGCCTGCAGGCAAGAACATTGAGGATTGCAAGCTTGCCTTCATCGGCGATGCTACGCAGGTATGCGTGTCGCTCATGTTTATCTGTTCAAAGATGGGCATGGACTTCGTGCAGTTTGGCCCGAAGGGTCACCAGATCACCGATGGTGGCCTGCAGGTGGAAAACAAGATCGACCTTCTGGCTATCGGTCAGAAAAACTGCGAAGTTTCCGGCGGCACCATCACCATTTCAGACGAACTTTCCTCTATTGAAGGTGCCGATTTCGTGTACACCGATGTGTGGTACGGCCTCTACGACGAAGAGGAATCGGGTGCCTCTTACCTGGATGTGTTCTATCCCAAGTATCAAGTAACCCCGGAACTTATGGCTGTTGCTGGCGAAGATGCCAAGTTTTTGCACTGCCTGCCCGCCACCCGCGGCGAGGAAGTTGTCGATGAGGTCATCGATGGTAAGAATAGCTTGTGCTGGGCTGAAGCCGATAACCGCAAGCACTCCATCCGCGCGATTTTGGCTTACCTGTGCCCCCAAGATGCAGAAAATACAGCACAGGCCGATGCCGAACAAGCTAAGTTCAACGAAATCCTGACCAAGATTGGTAAGCCGATCTTCGCGTAATTCCTTACTGAACACGTGCTTCACCAGGCCGGGCCCGTGCGCGCTGCTGACGCGACTTGGTGGAGCTAAACCCCTGGAAGGGGATACCAATGGGTGGTAAAACAAAGAAGTTTTCGTTCGTCAGCGTTATTCTTTCCGTTATTTGTGTTGTGTTTGTAGCTGAGGCCGCAGCCCCTGCTGCCGCTATTGGCAACGCACAGTTTTTCTGGTGGATATTTCTTATCCTTACCTTCCTGCTGCCCTACGGCATGGTGGTGGCCGAGCTGGGAACGGCCTATGATTCCGATGGTGGCCTCTACGATTGGATTCGCGATGCCTTCGGGGACCGCTGGGGCAGCCGCGTAAGCTGGTATTACTGGATCAACTTCCCGCTGTGGATCGCCTCTTTGGCAACGCTGTTCCCCACAATTTTGGGCTTGGTGTTCGGCGTGGAATTCGATCTGGCTCCCGTGCTTCTTATCGAACTGGGCTTTGTGTGGATTATCGTGCTTATGAGCTTTTCGAAGGTGTCGGATTCCGCATGGATTCTCAACGGTGGCGCTGTTCTTAAGGTGCTTATTGCGGTTGCGGTGGGCGGCCTGGGTATCTGGTTTGCTATGAAAAATGGCTTTGCCAGCGATATGTCACCAGCCACGTTTTTGCCCGACCTTACCAATACGAGCGCGCTGACGTATCTGTCTATTATTCTGTTCAACTTCATGGGATTTGAAGTTATCTGCACCTTTGCAAGCGCCATGAAAAACCCCTCGCGCGATATTCCGAAAGCCATCATTTTGGGCGGCTTAGCTATTGCGGCTATCTATCTGTTCTGCTCGTTTGGTATCGGTGCCGCTATTCCGGCCGACCAGATTGATCCGGACTTCGGCATGATTTACGCCGTGATGTCTATCGTGGGCCAGGCTTCGCCGATCTTCATTATCATCTGCATCGTGTTTTTGGTCACGCTATTTGCCAACATGGCATCGTGGTCCTTCGGCGTGAATTCTGTGGCCAATTATGCCGCGAAGCATGGCAACATGCCCAAGGTGTTCGCTCGCGAAAGCAAGAAAACCGGCCTGCCCACCGGTGCTCCTATCGTCAATGGCGTGGTGGCATCGTTAGCTCTTATGCTGCAGCTTATTCCGATTCCTGCCATTTCCGAGGGAATCTTTTGGATGCTGTTTTCCATGAACGTTGTGTTCTTGCTGATAAGCTACATCCCGATGTTCCCCGCGTTTTTGAAGTTGCGCAAAGTTGATCCTGACCGCGCGCGTGTTTTCAAGTTCCCCTTCAAGGGCAAGCTTATGATCGTCGCTTTGGTGGTGCCGGCGGTGGAACTTGTGCTGGCCATCGTTGCCACCATTGTGCCTTTGTCTGGCAATGAAGTGGCCGACAAGCTGCCCATGCTCATCGGCGTGTTAGCATTCGTTGTCTTGGGAGAGCTTGTCCGCGTATTTTCTGCGCGTGGCCGCACCACCGAATACAAAGGCTTGACGCCCGCTTTGGCCGCACAGCGTTTGGCTACAGAAGCGCAGGAAGCCGACGAGGCTGAAGGCGAATCCGAAGGCGAAGAGGCTTCGGAAAAGGCTCCCGCTGTTTCCTAATTTTTCTGCTGGGTTGCAAGTATTAAGCAGTCTGTTTTACCTACAATGACCTTATGTAAAGAAAGGCGCTATCATGAAAACAATTTTTGAGAGCCAGTCCACTCCGAAGGCCGATGGATTTCGCATGCCGGGTGAATTTGAGCCCCAGACTCGCATCTGGATGGCGTGGCCGCACCGCACCGACACGTGGGCATGGGGTGCCAAGCCTGCTCAGGAACAGTACGCCGCAGTAGCGCGCGCAATTGCGCAGTTCGAGCCCGTCATCATGTGCGTGAACCAAGTCGACTATGCCAACGCCCAGGCGCTTTTTGAAGATGACGAAAACGTCACCGTTATGGAAATGACCACCGACGATGCATGGGTGCGCGATACGGGCGCCACCTGGGTTGTTAACGATGCGGGCGAAAAGCGTGCCGTGCATTGGCACTTCAACGCCTACGGCGGCTTTGAAAACGGTCTGTACTTCCCCTGGGACAAAGATGAGCAGATTGCCCTGAAGATGGCCGAGGCAAGCGGTTGTCG
>JAVWGW010000114.1:0-5183 GCA_036640375.1 Raoultibacter sp.
AAAACCGAAGCTGCTGGGTATATGACAGAAATTTCCAAGCAGATGGGCACCAATGCGCGCAAAAATATCGACGATAATTTTGCGGTGTTGGGCACGGTGGCTGCGGTGCTTGAAGATCCTTCCGTCACCACCTATGGGCAGCTGCAGCCCTTGCTAGAAAAGCAACGCGGCCTGTGGCACTATCAAAAGATGATGCTGGTCGACGCGGCGGGGGTGGCCTACGATGATCAGGGCAACACCGTCATGCTGCAAAGCACCGAATATCTGCGCGAAGCGGCCATCAAGCGGCAGCCTTCCTTATCCACTTCGCAGGTTATAGCGGGGCAGGAAAGTGTCGTTTTCGCCATCCCCTTAAACGGTGTTGTTATTGAAGGCAAACAGATGCTTGCCTTGGCCACCAGTTATGACCTGGCCACATTCGATACCATTTTGTCCATGTCCGCTTTTGACGGGCAGGGCTATGCCCACATTGTACGCAACGACGGCACGGCTGTTATTCGCTCAAGTTCCCCCCTTGCCAAAGAATCCGGTTACAACATTTTAAGCTCGCTTTCTACGGGCACCATTGTGGACGGAAAATCATGGACCCAGGTCAAGGCCGATATTGCAGCGGGCAGGGGTGGGCAGGTTCAGTTCAGTATCGAAGGCAACCGTGAATACATGACGTATTTGCCCCTGGGCACGCAGGAATGGAGTCTGCTTACCTTTGTTCCCGTTTCGGTGGTTAATGCCAAATCCGATATTCTCATGAAGATCACCCTTTTGCTCAGCGGCTTTATCACGCTTGCCTTTGCGCTGCTGACGGTGTTTTTGATGCTGACCTTCTACCGCAGCAAGAAGCATCTTGAACACATCGCCTATGTCGATCCGGTAACGGGCGGCAATACCATCCAGCGGTTCTACGATGAAGCCAACGAGTGCTTGGAAGAATCCCGCCATGGCCGCCACGCGCTTGTTTACGTCAACATTGAAAAGTTCAAGCTGCTCAACGAACAGTTTGGCAAAGATGCCTGCGATGATATTCTGCGCAGCATTCAGCGGGGTATCAAAACGGATTTGAGCCGGCAGGAGTGCATGGGTCGCCAATATGCGGATAGTTTCTGCGTGTTGGTGCGCTATGTCGATGAAGCCGCGCTGGCGCAGCGCTTCGACGTGTGGTGCACCAATGCCGTGAGCGTTATGGAACAGCGCGGTTTTACGTGGATACCTTTAACGATGAAGTTTGGCATTTTCGTTATAGAGGATGCAAGCATGCCCTTCACGCTTATGATCGACCGCGCAAAACTTGCCCTGGTCGAAGCCCCTAACGTGTTTCAGGGTAAGCTGCGCTATGCGCTGTACAACGAACACTTGCGCAAGCGTATCGTGCGCGAAAAGCAGCTGGAAGATTTGATGGAAGATGCGCTGGCAAACGAAGAGTTCCAGGTATACCTCCAGCCAAAATACGCCGTGCAAACCGAACGGGTGGCCGGCGCAGAAGCGCTTGTGCGCTGGCAAAGCGTTTCGGAAGGGATGCTGTACCCCGACGAATTTATAACGCTGTTTGAAAAAAATGGATTCATCATCTCGCTTGATTTTTGGGTGTTTGAACAGGTGTGCAAAACGCTGCGCCGGTGGATGGATGCCGGCCTTACCCCCTTCAAAATATCGGTCAACTGTTCGCGCGTGCACCTGCGCGACACCGATTTTATCAAGCGTTACGAAGCCATTGCCGCCTCCTACGCGGTGCCCAAGTGTTACCTTGAAATTGAGCTGACAGAAAACACCGTTTTTGAAGATGTCGCCCACCTCTCCTTGATTATCGATGAAATCAGGTCCGCTGGTTTTGGCTGTTCCATGGACGATTTTGGCAGCGGTTATTCTTCTTTGAACTTAATTCAAGATATTCCGGTGGATACGCTCAAGCTTGATAGAGTGTTTTTCAAAAGTGGCGCACAGGATGCGCAGCGCAGCGAAGCGGTTGTTGAAAGCGTCATAACTATGTCGAAGGCACTTGAGATGGAAACGGTGGCAGAAGGTGTTGAACACCAGTTCCAAGTGGATATGCTTAAACGCCTGAACTGCGATTATATCCAAGGATACTTCTTTGCCCGCCCCATGCCCATCGCAGAATTTGAGCAGTTTGTATTTGGGCGGGTTGTGGTAAGTGGTCTGTGCGCCCCCGGAAAGGAAGCCTAACATGCTAGCACGCAAAAGGCGGGGTACGGCGTTGTTGCGCGTGCGTGGGCGCGTGTGTGCGCTTGCGCTTGCGCTTGCGTTGGCGCTGGCGTGTGCGGGCACGCTGGGGCTTTTGGCTTCCTGCGGCCTTCCCGCCACGCAACAGACGGCCGCCCCCGATGAAGTGGTATCGCAAAAGCCCTCCGATCCAGAAAAAACCCAAGTGACCATGCTGGTGAAAAACGCCTTTTCACTCAATGGCTTTGAGCGCGCGGCCGAAGAGCATTTTCCCCAGCTTGACATTGTGCAGGTGGGCAATTTTTCTTCCAACATGGGCATATCTGAATACGAAGCGCGCCTGTGCAACGGCGACATTCCCGACATCGTGATGACCTGGCCTTTGGATGTGGGCAACGAATATTGGGAAGATCAGCTGCTTGATTTGTCCGCCTTGCCCCTTACGGGAAAATACACGACAGCTATGCTCGACACCATTTCGCAGGAAGGCAAATTGTTCTATTTGCCCGGGCCTTCGCAGCTGCGCGGCATCGTGTACAACAAGACGCTGTTTCAGGAAAACGGATGGGAAGTGCCCAGCGATTTTGAAAGCTTTGTGGCGCTGTGTCAAACCATCGAAGCCAGCGGTCTGCGTTCGCTGCAGCTGGGCTTAGGCAACGAAGAAGTGCTCGACACCGCCTTTGTGGGCTACGGGTATGAAAGCAGCTTTAGCACCCCCGAAGCCGCTCAGTGGCGGGCGGCTTACGACAAGGGCACGGGCAGTTTTGCCGATATGTGCACACCCGCGCTGGATACCTTTCAAACGCTTATCGATGCGGGCATACTGCAGCCCGCCGATCTGAATATCACCTATGCCGATAGGGAATACCAGCTGTTTTCGCGCAAGTGCGCCATGGTGGAAGATTCGGTTTTAATGACGAATATGGGCGAAGGAAGAACGGGCACCACCGACGAATTTGCTTTGATGCCGTTTTTTAACCCAGGAAATGAAAGCGATTGGGCTCGCCTGTACCCGGTGTGCTATATCGGCGCCAATAAAAACTTGGCTGAAACGCAAAACAAAGAGAAGTACGATTTGGTCATGCAGCTGTTTGAATACATCAGCACACCCGAAGGCCAGGCGGCGCTCATCGGCGAAAACGGCACTATGGCTTCAAGCTTAAAGGGTGTTTTCCCTCAGGAAACCTCTGAAATCAAAGCGCTGCTTCCCGCGATCGAACAGGGCAGAACGGCGGTGTTTCCCACGTTTGAACACGTACAGGGTGTTTTGCGCGAAGGCTTGGCCGGCATGGTGGCAGGAAAGTTTAGTGCCACCGATGTGATCCGCATGGTTGATGCGCAGAATGCTTTGCCGGTTGTTTCCACGCGCCCGCAAGTGTTGGGCCACGCCAGCGCCGATTTTACGATGATTGAAACGGGCAACTTCATCACCGACACCCTGCGTGAAGAAACCGGCTGCGATGTGGCACTTTTCCTGGACAATGGCAAAGATGGTCGCACAAATGGCAAAGGCGTCAGCGCGCGTTTTTATGAAGGCGAACTGACGGCCGAAGATATAGTGCGCGTGTACCCCGATGTGCGCCAGGGCGAAACGGGCGAAATTGTGAAGGGGTCCATGACGGGCGCCAATCTTTTGAACACGCTGGAATACGCCATTGCCGTGGACAACGATCAAACGGGCTGGTTTTATTACTTTTCGGGGCTGCGTATGGAATACGCCCCCGCAGCACCCCCGGGCACCCGCATCCATTCCATTAAAGATGAACAAGGCCACGCAATCGACCCAAATAAAACCTACACTATCGCCTTCATGGAAGGCAGCGTGCCCGCAGATTACCTGATAACGCAGGAAGGCACCGGCGTGTTGGTGCCCGATTTGTTGAAGGAAACCATCCAGCAACGCGGTACCATTACCCCTTCAGGTGATGGCCGCTTCGTGGTGGCACAACCTTAGGAAGGCTTAAGTTTTTCACCGACTAAGCAGCGCTTTTACCTTGACGGGGCAGCGCTGCTCTTTTAATCTGTTTGGCAGAGTATGCAGCGCATACGAAGGGGCGCACCACCACGGGTGCGGTTTGCTTCGTGTGCGTTTTTTTATGCCCAAAATAACCTAGGAGTGATGTTTGTGCTAGTAAACGGTGTGGAGCGCGAAGATGCGTGTGGCTTAACGCTTGCGCAATTTATTGCGCAAGAAGGCTTCGATAGCGCGCGGGTGGCCTGTGAACTCAACGGCGAAATTGTGGCGCGGGCACATTACGGCGATTGCCTGCTGGCCGAAGCCGACCGGCTTGAAATCGTCCACTTTGTGGGGGGCGGCTGATATGGGTACAGCGCTGCCGCGCGCGCGGGTGGCCATTGCCGGCTTGGGTGGCATCGGGTCGCACTGTGCGGTATTTTTGGCACGCTGCGGCGTCGGGGCCTTTCACCTGGTCGATTTCGATGTGGTGGACACAAGTAATCTGCACCGCCAGCACTACTTTGCAGAAGATGTGGGCCAGCTGAAAACCCAGGCCTTAGCCAAGCAACTGCAGCGCATAAACCCTGACGTTTCCCTTACGCTTGATACGCTGCGCGTTAGCCCCGAAAACGTGGCGGCGCTGTTTGCCCACGATGCGCTGGTGTGCGAAGCCTTCGATGACCCTGCGTCCAAGGCGCTGCTGGTAAATGCCGTGCTGCAAAACAACCCGCATTCGCGCGTGGTGGCAACATCGGGCATGGCAGGTTTGGCACCGGCAAACGATATAGGCACGCGCGGCGTGGGCAGGCGGCTGTGGGTGTGCGGCGATGGGGCAAGCGGCGTGGCGCCCGATATGCCGCTTTTTGCACCCCGGGTGGCGGTGTGTGCCGCCCACCAGGCACATCAAGTGCTGCGTTTGATTTTAGAGGAAGACTAACCGAAGGGAAGCACCGTGGAAACAAGGCACGACACCTGGTCGCTGGGCGGCCATACATTCACCTCTCGTTTCATTTTGGGGTCGGGCAAATACAGCCTTGACCTGATAGATGCC
>JAVWGW010000115.1:0-5160 GCA_036640375.1 Raoultibacter sp.
GCCATCGACACCCTTACTCTTAATGGTGAAACGGTCACGCCCGAAGGCTTCACCTACACCATCTTAAACATTGCGGCCGACGCCACGCTGTCTGTCAGCTTCCGCGCGGCCACACCCACCGACCCGGAGCTTCCGAAGCTTGCCACTATTGCGGCGAGTGCTGGTCCGGGCGGCGTCATATCCCCTGATGGCAATGTGAAGGCCGTTGTGGGCAGCGCCCCCACCTTCACGTTTGTGGCCGAGGCGGGCTATCACCTGCTAAGCGTCGTTACGAATACCGGGGATGTTACCAGCCAAGTGCGCAACGGCAGCTACACCTTCCCCACGATAACGGATGCCACTGCAGGCCGCAGCATCCGGGCCACGTTTGAGCCCGATGCCGCGCCGCCGGTTGTGCCCGACACCTACACCCTCACCGCTTCGGTGGCGGATGCGGACAGCGGCGATGGCCAACCGCACGGCACAATTACCCCAGCAGGCACCACGAAGGTGGCCGCTGGCGGGTCGCAAAACTTCTCGTTCATACCCGAAAAAGGCTATAAGGTGGAAACGCTGTCCATTAACGGTGCTAAGGCTATTCCGTTTACGGGCACGGGCTATACGCTGTTCGGCGTGAACGCGAACCAAAGCATCGAAGTCAAGTTTGTGGCAGATCCCGCTGCGCCTGAGGTGCCCAAATATACCGTCAATGCTTCGGCTACGCTGGGCGGCACTATTAACCCCAGCGGCTTGGCTGAAGTGGCGCAGGGCCAAGGTATCGGCTATATATTCACCGCAAACAGCGGCTACGAACTCTACCAGGTGGAAGTTGATGGCGTGGGCTTGGTGGATGGCACCACCACCACTACCGGGCCCCCCACGTCTTACTTCTTCCCCTCTGACACCAAGCCGCTCGCTAGTGGTGAGCCCCACACCATTAAAGCCCTGTTCAAGCCTAAGGGTGGCGAACCCGTTGACCCGGATAAAACGTATTACGACATTGTTGCCACCGCAAACGCCGGCGGCACGCTTACCCCCGAAGGCACCACGCGTGTGCTTGCGGGCGCATCGGCAAGCTATCGTGCCTTCCCCAGCAAAGGCTTCGAGCTGACGAACCTAACGCTTGATGGCACTTCCGTGTTCGCCGATGTTGTGGGCGGCAAGTATACGATCGCCAACGTGGGTGCTGGCCACAAGTTGGATGCCACGTTTAGCGCGCTGCCCACGCCCCCGGCCGATGTGTTCCACCGCGTTACGGCCAGCGTTGCGAACAGCGGCGATGGCCAGCCGCACGGTGCGGTGTCGCCTGCGGGGTCCTTGCAGCTAAAGGAAGGCTCCAACCAAACGTTCACGTTTGTGCCCGAAGTGGGCTATGTGGTCGCGCAGGTTGCGGTTGATGGCAAGGCCGTGGCAAATACGGCCAATGTTTCCGATTACACGCTTACCAACATTGCCAAAACCACCACGCTTGAAGTGACGTTTAAGGCCAAGGAAACCACCGACCCCGATCCTGCGGCCACCCACACCATTAAGGCAGCGGCCAGTTCGGGCGGACGCATTCAGCCTGCGGGCGATATCAAGGTAACGGATAAAGGGTCGATGCAGTTCACCTTCATTCCCAACGCGGGCTATGAATTTGGGTCGCTGACCGTGGATGGCAATCTGATCGATTCCACGGCGCTTAGCTACGATTTCAACAATGTGGTGGCCGATCATTCCCTTACGGTGAACTTCAAACCCGTAGTGCCTCCGGTTGAGCCGGCCTACTACAACCTCACCACCGAAATTGCGCCGGGCGGTGCGGGCACGGGCACCATAACGCCCAGCCCCGGCATTTCCCGCGTGGCCACTCACGCCGACCAGACGGTGCACTTTATCCCTGATGCGGGATCGGTCGTGGAAAGCGTTATGGTTACTGAAGGTGACGGCACGCCGGTTAACAGGACGGCCGATTTGGCTAAAAGCACCTTAACCCTTAAGGATTTCACGAAGGATACTTTGGTGTCCGTTACCTTTGGGTTGGCCCCTGGACCTGTGCCCCCTGATCCCCCCACAAAGCATATCGTGACCGCTTCGGCCACCAAGGGCGGCAAAATCTCGCCTGCGGGCAGCAGCCCCGTGGTTGACGGCGAGTCACTCGGCTTTACCCTTACGGCGCAGACGGGCTTCAAGCTCAAGCATGTTACGCTTACGCGCGGCGCGGATGCCCCTGTTGATGTGAGCGTTTCCGGCACGGCTTACACGCTGGATAAGATTGCCAGCGATTGCACGGTAGTGGCAGTATTTGAAAGCGCGACTGAACCCCCGCCCGCCACCTTTGTGGTGAACGCTTCGGCGGGTCCGGGCGGCAGCATTTCGCCCAGCGGCGCGGTGACAGTGGATGCCGGTGCCAGCAAAGCTTTCTATTTCACCCCCGATGGTGGGCAGGTTGTTGACCAAGTGAAGGTTGATGGCACGGAAGTTGCAGCAGGTGTGCCTTCTTACACCATCCCTGCGGTAACGCAGGATACCAGCATTGCGGTAAGCTTTAAGGCGAATCCGGGTCCAACGCCGCCGCCGGGGCCAACGATGCACGCTATTACGGCCACGGCTACGGCGGGCGGATCCATTGCGCCTGTGGGCGTAAGCAGTGTGCCCAAAGGCGGCCAGATGGATTACAAGTTTGCTGCCGAAAACGGTTACTCGCTTACCCGCGTTGAGGTTGACGGCGTGGCCAACGCTGCTGCACTTGCCCAGGCATCCTATCAGTTCGTGGCTGTGACGGCCGACCATGCCATTCATGCCGTCTTTACGGCCGACAAGCCTATCGACCCTGCCCAGCGCTATACGGTGAAGGCGCAGGTTGATGTTGATGGCGGCGGCGGTACGGTTTCGCCAGGCACGGTGGAAAACGTGCCGGCTGGTTCCACAGCGGTGTTCAGCTTCAAGCCCGATGCGAACAAGAAGGTGGCCCAGCTTACCATTGCCAAGGAAGGCAAAGACCCCACCACGTTTGCCTATGCTTCCAATTCCTATACGCTTACCGGCATCGATGCCAACACCACGTTGACGGTGAAGTTTGCCGACGATCCTGGTGCCGTGGAACCCACGATGCACACGGTGAGGGCTTCAGCTAGCGGTGGCGGCACAATATCACCCACCACCGCCGATGTGTCTGACGGCAAATCGCTGCTGTTGGCGCTGAAAGCGGACGCTGGCAAGCAGCTTGACAAGCTTATGGTGCAGCGCGGCACGGACCCGGCCACGGCCACCGATGAAGCTGCCCAGGTGAAAAACGATACCTATTACCTGGATAACGTTAAGGGCGAGTGCACCGTAACCGCCACGTTTAAGGATGCCGACAAGCCTCCGGCGGGGTATTACACGGTGAACGCTTCGGTGACGAAAGCGGGCGGCGGCAGCATTTCCCCTAAGGGCGATGTGCGTGTGACCAAAGGCCAGCCCCAAACATTCACGATGGCTCCCGCCAGCGGGCAGAAGCTGCAATCGCTGAAGCTTGACGGTGTGGATGTAATCGGGCAGGTTACCAAAGGTGTTTACACCTTTACGCCCGATGCCGATAAGAAGTTGGTCGCCGAGTTCGTTTCGGACGGGGGAACCCCTCCTCCGCCCATTACCACGCATACCGTATCCACTACGGTTACTTCTGGTGGTAACGTGAACCCAGCCACGGCACAGCCTGCCGATGGTTCTGATTTGACGCTGATGTTCACCCCCAACAAGGGCTATCGCGTAGCAGCGGTAAGCGTTGATGGCACCCCGCTTGATTCCAAGGATTTTGCGGGTGGCTTCTACACCTTGAAAAACATCACAAAAGATATTGTTGTGCATGTGGCTTTCGCCCAGATTCCTGTTGAACCCGAACAAACCTATACGGTGACCTCTTCGGTAACGGCGGGTAAGGGCGAGATTTCGCCTAAGGGCACCCAGGAAGTGGCGGCAGGAGAAGCGCGCACCTTCACCTTTGTTCCCGAAACCGGTTGGGTGCTTGATACCGTGCTGGTAAACGACAAGCCGGTAACGCCCGACGGTCTTAGCTACACCCTGCTCAACGTAAGCGCCGACACCACCGTCAAAGCTTCGTTTAAGGAAGATAAGACGGCACCCGAGCCGCCCAAGCCTTCCACCATTACAACCAGCGTATCCGGGGCGGGCGGATCAATTGAGCCTGCAGGCCCGGTGTATGCCGCGTTGGGCGTGGCCCCCTCGTTCAAGTTTGTGGCCGATGCAGGCCATCATTTAGCCAGCGTTTTTGCTGATGGCACAAATGTTACGGAGTCGGCAAAGGCTAAAAACACCTATAGCTTCGCTGCCATGACTGTGCCAGAATCAACGCACACCCTTAAGGCCACGTTTGAGCCCGACCCCGCGCCGCCCGTCGAGCCGGATAGCTACACCATCACCGCTACGGCAGGCGAGCACGGCAAGATATCGCCTGCAGGTACCACGACGGTTGAAGCCGGCGGCAACCAGACCTTCGCGCTGCTTCCCGAAAAAGACTATAAGGTGAATACCGTGCGGGTTGATCGGGGCACTACTGTTGGCAAGCCCTTTACCCCTGCGGGCAACACCTACCAGCTGTTCAACGTGAATGCCGATATGAGCATCCATGTAGACTTTGTTTATGAGAAGGGCGCACCGGGGCCTGAAACCTATAAGGTAACGCCAACGGTTAGTACGGTCGGTGAGGCCGGTGTGGGTGGTTACATTTCGCCCGACACCGTTACGGAAGTTGTTGCGGGCACCCCCAGCGGCGATTTCTCGTTTACTGCTATTGAGGGCTACGAACTGTATCGCGTGCTGGTGGATGGCACGCCTTTGGTTACGCCGCCCGCCGTGCCGCCAAGCAAATATAGCTTCCCGGCCAATACCGACGCAACAAAAGACCACAGCATCGAGGCGCAGTTTAAGGTCGCAGGCACCAACCCCGATGAAACCTTCGACATAATCCCATCGGTCGACGCCGGCGGCGGTGGCAAAATTGATCCTTCCGTCCCAGTTGCGGTGCGTAAGGGTGCTTCGCAGACGTTTACCTTCACGCCCGATAAGGGCATCCCGCCTGCCGCGGGCAAGGCCGTGGCTTCCATAACGGTTGATGGTGTGCAAACGCCGTATACCGCCGACCATTACACGTTTGACGATGTGCAGGCGCCGCATACGATATCGGTGCAGTTTGTCGAT
>JAVWGW010000116.1:0-5151 GCA_036640375.1 Raoultibacter sp.
ATATTCGGCCGCATGCGGGTCTTTACTCAGATCCTTCATGACGTTCTTCAGATCGGGGTGATTGTAATCGATGCCCATGTCGATCACAGCTACCACCTGGTCAGGATTCGAGTTCAAGGCAGCCTTGTCCTTGTTCCAATCGGCAAGGCCGATGTCGAATCCAGGCGTGCGATTGGGATGGATGGGCAAGCCGCCGGCCAAGTTAGAAAAGCCCCACTGATAGGTACTCAGGTCTTGCGTAAGCTTTTCCGTCACATCTTCGGGTTCTTTGGTGGGAACAAACGACTTGCTTGCTGCCTGCGGCAAAGCGCTCGCATCAACGGCAGCGGCGGGCGTCGCCACAGCGGCGGCCACCTCATCAACACCAACACGCGGGCCTTCCGCTTCGGGTGCGGGCAAGGCTCCAGTGGTCGCCTCGCCCTTTGCGTCTTGTTCGCCTTGCACGTCTTGTGCGCCTTGTGCAGGCAGTTCAGGCTGCTTCTGAAGGTCTGTTGCAAGAGGGTCGGAAAGCTCAAGGGTGTAGTTGGGTTCGGCAACAAGCACGCGAGGGTCTTCTGCAAGCAAATACAGCAGCGCTTCGGTGGACATATCCTGCTTAACGAGTTTTACCAGCACCTCGTTTTCACCTTGACCATCAGAAGCAGAACGTGTCTTATTCCTTAGCTGAGCAGGAACAGCCTCGCCGGTGCCTTCTTCATACGTTGCTGCCGAGGCACCCATGAGGCCTTCGGCTGAATCCAAAAGATTCACCGAAGCGCTTCGTAAACCTACGGCAGGGCTGTCCTGGTTGACCATGGCAACAAGGACTTCCCCTTCAACATAGCTTCCGCCTGCGATCAGGGCAGGAATATCCTTGGCCCAAGCAGAAGAAGCAAGCTGCTCTTCTTCGGCGAAGGCACGATCGTAGCCCAAGGGCACCAGCGGCACCAGTGCCACCGCCAGCACAAACGCTAAAACCAATGAGAAACACTTACGAACAATAGTCATACCTTACCTACCCTTTACGTGACAATACTTGACGACACAATCTAGTTTTCCGAAAACTTCTTCAATCGACGCGAAGCGACGCCGGCAGCAATCAAGGCCGCGCAAGCGCCCACCATACCTAGCGCAAGCAACAGGCCGCCCCGGTCACCCGTCGCAACCAACTTGCCCGAAGGCTTGCCGGGATCAGGATTCACGGGATTCACGGGCGCCACCAGATCACCTGGCTGCGGCAAGGTTTCCAGAGGGGTCGAGCGCATAACCAGCAAATCGGGCTCGTACATGGCTCCGCCCATGACATAGAGCCTTCCTTCGTAAGCCAGAGCCGAAGGCTGCTCAAGCGGGGAATACGATACACGTTTTCCCAGGCCCTTGAAAGCCGAGCCTGCCTGGGCGACATCAAGCACATAGCTGTCTTCGTTCGCCAAAGAACCAGCAGCATTGGCTTTCGCACCACCCGTGGTCGCAAGGGCTTTCACACCCGCAATGACAGGGCCCACCTTTGCTGACGTCAACCCGTAATCGCTACGATATCCCAGCCCGGTTGCCGGCTTGGGCATCAAATTATCAATAACACTCGCTTGGTAGCCGCCTTGTTCTGTCTTAACCAGCCGTTCGGCTTCGGCCACAGGCTTGCCCTGAGCTTCATTCAAAACACTGAACCCGCCCGCAAGGTACACAGCACCCCCATGAGCCGTAATTTTCAGATCACCATTCAGCACGCTCATCCACGACATACGAGGAACAGCAAGCGTGCCCACCGGTGTGACGGTTCGCGTGGGCAAATCAAAAAGAGCGATGTTGTCTTTTTCCATCATAACGGGAATTCCAAGGTTGGGATCAACCGGATTCGGCTCATAGGTCTGACCGCCCACCAACATAAGGTCCCCTGCGTTATTAACCAAGGCTGCACCAATAGGAATGCCCTCTATACCCTCAATATTCGTCCACACATCGCTGCGAGGGTCATAGGAAAACAGGTGGCTTTTTTCCAGGTTATCTCCCGATCTTCCTAAAACCAAAAGCTTGCCTTCGTAAAGCGTCGCGCTCAAGGCTTGCAGGCGCACGGGCATACCCGCAACTTGCGCCCAAACCCGAGCAGCAGGATCATACTTCCACATATCTCCGTACATCGCTATGCTCGCATCGTCAAAATCGGTTGCCCCCGGCATGACGTATATGTTTCCACCCAAGCCTATCATCTTGTTTCCCTGCGATTTTTCAGCAAACCCCTTATGAGGCAGCGTGATCGTGTCCTCAAAAAGCGTCATATCCTTGCTCGGATCAGGGGGGATGTCAAGCGCAAGCGTTTTGCGGCTTGTCTGGGTGTTGGAAGCCGCAAGCTGTATTTCGTGGACGCCCGCCTTGATCTGCGAAGGGCATTGCACCACGACCTCATTTTCGCTCCAGCTTTCAACAGGCGCTTGTACACCGGCAATACTCACCGATCCGGGCGCAGGACCGAAGAAGAATCCCGAAAGGGCTATGCGGGCCGACCCTACACCGCCCGAAACCTGCGCGCTGTTGATAACCGGCGTCATGGCAGCTTGAGGGTCAAGGCTGACGTGCCCGCCCGAAGTGCAGAACCCCTTGAAGGCATCATAGCTTACCACCGATCCTTTGAGCGTGGCCGCAAGCAAGCGCGCACGCTCTGCTTTCGATTGCGGCGCAGACGCTGCCTGCTTGATACGCGTCGCCTGCACCGCAGCCGCACCCGTCACCAGGGGGGTTGCCATGGAGGTACCGTTCATGAACTCGTAACCAACCGTCTGATTGCCTATGCTGATGTTGTCGAAATAGAGCTCGAAACTCTTTTCTAGGGGTTCCACAGGCCCGAACGACAAGGCAATGGACACATAATCACCGTTTCCATCGTTGTGGTAGACGAGTTCTTTGGCGTGCATATTGGCAAGCATCTTATCAACATCAAGGGAAACGCTGTTCCAACCAGCCTCGACACTTTTCGACTGGGATATATCGAAATACTGTTTTCCGCCAGGTCCTTCAGGGAGTATGCCAAGAAAAAACGATTGCTTGGGCGAAAATATATTCATGCCCACCCGATGCATTCCTTGGCCGACCGCATTTTTGTCAATGGGCACCTTGAGCGTGACCGTATAATCTCCTGCCCCCTTATAAAGGTCATCGCTTTTAAGCATCCACGAACCAGCTTTATCGAAATGCACCGCATCATTATGCACGCCAACGGCAGAATTGGCGGGTATATCGTAGGAATCGGTTTTGTGAATGCTTATCGAAGGAGTCTTATCTTTGCTTTCAAAACCTTCATAAGCAAGCGTCCCCTGGCTGCTCAAGGGCAGGTAGGTGCCTAAGGTGGTCGGAATAGTTGACAAGATCTTGCTGCCGGGAGCGAAAACTTCTGTCGTAGCAACGCCGAAGTTACTAAACGATGAACGCTCTGCGGCCATAGTGGAGGAATTCACCACAACCGCGTACGGATTGTTGATAAAACTCCCTGATGAATTTGCAACAATATCAATGTTCGCGCTTT
Source organism: Raoultibacter sp. (assembly GCA_036640375.1). GTDB lineage: Bacteria > Actinomycetota > Coriobacteriia > Coriobacteriales > Eggerthellaceae > JAVWGW01. Next base: position 3,497 of record JAVWGW010000116.1, read on the forward strand.
CGTTGCCCGAAGCAAAAACTGACACCACACCTTTTTTGCCCAATTCGGCAACTGCCGTCGACATCATGGCCGAAGTGCCTATACCTCCCCACGAATTATTCACGGCAACAAGGTCAAGGCCTCTATCCACCGCGCCCGAAAGCATCCCATAGCCATCAAGCACGTTGGCTATATACACCGACCCCGAAGCTTGAACCGCTTTCATCGCCACAAGCTTTACCCCATTGGCGACGCCGCTTGTTCCGAAATTGTTCCACTCAGAAGCGATAATGCCGGCAACATGCGACCCATGCGAATTGTCATCCATGGGGTCGCGCTTGTCAGGGTAGCCACCCTTGGTGACAACATTGGCCCCGAACGGACCAAAGCCCAGATCAGCATAGGGGCTCATGTTGGCCATAACGCCCCTAAGGTCGGGGTGGTTGTAATCGATGCCCGAATCCATAACCGCTACCACAGCGTCGGAATTGCTGATGGCGGGCTTGTTCCAGTCGGGCAGCTTGACGGTGAAGCCATCACGGCGGGCAAGCCCCGTCATCACCGAAGAGGCCGAAGAGTTTTCAAAGGCCCATTCGTAGCCAGTAAGATCGCTCATTTGACCAGAAACGTCTTGTGTCCCCCCTTCTAAGGTGAAGGGGGTATTGGTGGGCGCAAGGGCTTCGGGAAGAGCGGGCACGCTGGCATTTTCAGCGGTGCCTTCAGCGTTTTTCTGGTCGGCCGCAGGCAAGCTAGTGGGCGCATCGGAAGACGGCGCGTTTGCTTGAGGCTCTTGCCCTGTCTTGTCGCTGGCTCCCGGCAGTGTTTCGGCAGGCTGTTTGGCATCCTGCCCAGAAGCCTCGTCTGAAACCTTATAGCTGTAGTTGGGTTCGGCGCGCAGCACGCGGGGGTCTTGTGCTAATTCATGCAGCAGTTGCTCGGTCGACATGCCTGATTGCTGCACCAGTTTTATGGCAAGAGTGGGCTGTGCGCTGGGTGCACGCGAAAAAGCCGCAGCAGGTGCAGCAGGTGCAACGCCTGCCTGTGAATCGGCCACGCCCGTGCTGTAGGCCTCGGTCGTTACCTCCATCAGCGGCGCGGCCCCACTTAACAGGTCGATTGAGCGCCCTCTTCCGCTTGCGCCATCGCTGTTTTCAGCAACAATGACCAGCGCCTCGCCTTCGTCGTAATTGCCCGCTGTTAGCATCGTCGGTATAGCCTCTGACCAGCTAAGCGAAGATGAATCTTGCGGTTCATCGGCAACTGCCACCGACAATCCCGCCGGCAACAGCATCGCTGCCAACAAGAAAGACAGCGCCAGCGCAAGATGCTTTTTAAACCTCGACATAGCTTCCCCCTCAAAAGAATGTAAACTCCGCGGCACTGCCACGCATTTACCCATATCGTTTTACTGTACCTTGAAGCACGCACCAAAAGCGCACCCGCTGCCGTGGCCGCCAAGCGCCGACGCAATTGCCCCTTTTCCACAAAAAGCATTCCTGTCTGTTTTTGATTTGTGCGCTACAATAGCACCCATGAATACTGCCATTGACATTCTTATCATCGAAGACGATGCCGACATCAACACCATCGTCGCCTCTTACTTAAGCCATCGAGGGTTCAGGTGCACGCAAGCGTTTTCAGGCAGCGAGGCTCGCCTTGTCTTACAGGAAAGAACC
>JAVWGW010000117.1:0-5091 GCA_036640375.1 Raoultibacter sp.
AGCGCGAAGAAGAAGTGCTTCTGCTGCTGGCACAGCACAAAACCGTGGGGGCTATCGAACGTGAACTCTTTATAGCCAACGGTACCGCCAAAACGCACACGCGCCACATCTATCGCAAGCTCGACATTCACTCCCGCGATGAACTTTTCGAAAAACTCGACTTGTACGAATAGCCGCAGACTAGCCCCGCCGCATTTCCGCGTATTCCCCCAATAGGTTTCGCCCTCTGCCTTCCCAAGGCGGCGCGATGCGATAAACTATGCGCATTGGTTTGTTTATGGAGGGTTCGGCAGTGGTTCGTGGCCGTTAGCCAGACAGACGGTGCGGGCCACACAACGCGAAAGTTGGTGGTTATTATGGCAGCTCCTGCTACCGAACACGTAAGAAACATTGTGTTGGTGGGTCAAGATGGTGCGGGCAAAACTTCCCTTGCTGAAGCTATGCTGCACGTTTCGGGCAAAACGCCGCGCATGGGCACAACGCACGACGGCAAATCGTACCTCGATTACGACGATGAAGAAATCAAGCGCAAGTTCACCGTCGGCACCTCGATCGCGCCGATTCCCTTCAAAGATTTCAAGATCAATGTGCTCGATACGTCGGGGCAGCCCGATTTTATCGGCGATGCGCAAGCCACCATGCAAGCTGCTGAAACAGCGCTGTTCGTGGTCGATGCCGTCGCAGGCCCGCAGATCATGACCACGAAACTGTGGCGCGAAGCAGAAGATATGCGCCTGTGTCGTGCCGTTTTCATCAATCACATCGATCGTGAAAACGCCAACTTCGATACCGCTATGGCGCTGCTGCACGCCCGCTTCGGGTCGCGCTTGGGCGCGGTCACCATCCCCATTGGCGTTGGCACCGATTTTAAGGGCATCGTCGATGTTCTGCGCATGAAGGCGCGCTATTTCGATCGCGATGGCGCGGCTGAACGCGTTGAAGAAATTCCGTCGGATTATCAAGATGCCGCCCAGATTGCGCGCGATAAGCTGTGCGATTTGGTGGCGGAAGCCGACGATGATTTGATGATGAAATATCTTGATGGGGAAGAACAGCTGACCCAGCAAGAACTTGAATCCCTGCTGGGCAAGGCGATCGCACAGGAGCTGTTCATTCCGGTATTTGTGGGGTCCACCATCATTGAACAGGGCATTTTGGGGCTGATGGAAGATATCGCCACCTATTTCCCGTCGCCCACCGCGCACGGGCGCTTCCGCCTTGCCGGTGGCGGCGAAACCACGATCGACGCCGCGGGCGAACCGGCCTGCTTCGTGTTCAAAACGCTTTCCGACCCCTATGTGGGCCGCCTCAGCTTTGTCAAGGTTATTTCGGGCGTGCTTGAACCGGGCATGGAACTGATAAACGCGCGCACGGGCAAGCGCGACCGCTTTGGCCACTTGTATGTGATGATGGGCAAGGAAACCGCCGATGTCAAAAGCGCCAAGGCGGGCGATATCGTCGTGGTTCCCAAGCTGACCGAAGCCAAAACCGGCGACACCCTTTCAAAATCGGGCACGATGGCCATCGACCCTTTGCCGCTGCCCGTGCCGCTGTATCCGGTGGCGATAGAAGCTGCCAACAAAACAGAGGAAGACAAGTTGGGCACGTTTTTGGCGCGCGTTGTCGAAACCGACCCGACCATTCGCGTTGTGCGCAACGAAGAAACCCACCAAACGGTTCTTACCGCCATGGGCGAAGCGCAGGTCGACACGCTGCTCAACCGCCTGCGCGCGCAGGCCGGCATCGAAGCGAAGCTGTTGGCTGTGCGCATCCCTTATCGCGAAACCATCCGCAAAACGGCCGAAGCGCAGGGTCGCCACAAAAAGCAAACCGGCGGGGCAGGGCAGTTTGGCGATTGCTGGCTGCGCATTGAGCCCAATCCGGGTGAAGGCTACGAATTCTTGAACGAAATTGTGGGCGGCAGAATTCCGCGCGGGTTTATTCCGGCGATTGATCGCGGCGTGCAAGAAACCATGGTGGAAGGCGTGTTGGCGGGCTATCCGATGGTCGATCTGAAGTGCGCCGTCTACGATGGATCGTATCATGCGGTCGATTCCAACGAAATGGCGTTTCGCACGGCGGCACGCATCGGCTTTCGCGCGGCCTGCGCGGCGGCCAACCCCGTTTTGCTTGAACCGATGGCAAACCTGGCTATCGTGGTGGGCGAAGAATACGCCGGGTCGGTCATGGGCGATATTTCCACGCGGCGCGGGCGCATTGTGGGCACCGATTCAAACGATGCAGGTGAAACGGTCATTCGCGTGCGCGCACCCTATGCCGAAGTGGTCACCTACACCAAGGATTTGCGCTCGCTTTCGCGCGGCAGCGGTTCGTATTCCATCGAACTGGAAGGCTACGAAGAAGCCCCGCACGATGTGGCCAAAAAGCTGGCCGAAGAATATCAAAGGGCGCGCGCTGCCGGAAATTAGCACCGCCGGGCGGCGGCACCGCAGCGCCCCCGCGCCGCCGCACCCCGCACCCCGGTGCACCCCCGCGCCCCCGCGCCACTGCCCTTGCCCTCGGCGGCAAGGGCAGTGTCATGGTCTAATAGAGGAGCATTGCAAGCAAATTTGAAGATGTCGGCTTGTGCGGGTCAAGTCTGCACTACAATACACGAGAGCATGAAAGGAGATTCACCATGAAAGTGACCCAGAAAAAAGTCGACAACAACACAGTTCTGCTCGAAGCGGTTGCAACACCCCAAGAGGTTGATCAGGCCTTTGATTTTGCGGCAATCGGTTTTGCCCAGCAGATGGGCCTTACGCCCGAACAGGGCAAAACGCTTCCTCAAATTCTGGAAGAAAAGTTGGGCATCAAAGATGTTGATGCGGTGGTGTGCGCACAGGTTGCCGAATTTCTGGTCCCCTTTGCCATCGACAAAAAAAGCATCATGCCAGCCTTTCCGCCCACTCCTGAAGGCATGGGCACCCCCAAGCGCGGCGCCGAATTCCCCTTCACTATTGAAGTTATGCTGCGCCCAGAATTTTCCCTTTCGTCCTATGATCCCGTTGCCATTACGGCGGCTCCCTTTGCCGTTGACCCGGCAGAAGTGGAAGCGGAATTCACCCGCATTGGCGAAAGCTACGCCGAATTTGTGGCCGACGAACCGCGCCCGGTAGGCGCAAACGATTCGTGCCTGATTGCCATAGAAGCCAAGCTCAACGGCGAAATCATGGAAGGCCTTACCACCGATGGTCGCACCTATACCGCCGGCGCGCAGCTTATGCCTGAAGAATTTGATAAAAACGTCGTGGGCATGGAAGTGGGGCAGACCAAGGAATTTTCCTTCCAAGGCCCTTCCTTCGACGGCAAAGATGGGCAAGACACCGTGGAGTGCAAGGTTACCGTTAAAGAAATCCAAAAAAAGGCCATCCCGGCCATCACCGATGCCTGGGTTAAAAAAACCCTCCCCATGTTCGACGATGTGGCAAGCCTGAAGAAAAATATCGAAGAGCACATCGCGCAGGTGCGCGGCGAAGATTACAAGATGTATCAACAATCCCTTGCTATGACCGAACTGGCTAAACGCTTTGAAGGTCATATCGACGATCCCATCTATGAAGCCATGCACGCCAACCAGCTTAAGCAGCTGCAACAGCAGGTGCAGCAGCAGGGCATGACGATGGACCAGTTTATGGAACAGCAGGGCGGCCAGCAGCAGTTCAACATGATGATGATGCTGCAAGTGCGCCAAATGCTCACGCAGGGCTACGCACTTGATGCCCTGTTTAAGCACGAAAAAATGACGCTGACCGAAGAGGATATCGACGCTACCTGCAAAACGGTAAACCCTCAACAGCCGGCACTGCTAAAAGAAGAAATGGCCAAAACGGGCCGCATGTTCGCTCTGCGCGAAATTGCAGAACGCCAAAAAGCCGCCGCGTGGCTGCTTGACCACGCCGAAGTTAGCATTGAAGAACCCAAGCAGGCCTAAAGCTGCAACCGGGCACTACAGCATGCTGCGCCGCACAAACAACCGCCGCCCACCGGGTGGCGGTTGTGGGTTGTGGGCTTTGTAAAATTGCGGCTTGCGGGCACGGGTAATGGTGTTACAATCTTCAAGTTTCTAATTACACATGCGCAACGGACCTGGATCCGCCAGTGGCCAACTGAAAAAGGCTGCGGAACAGGGTTGAACTTGCGCAGAGGACTAACGAATGGAGATTAGCATGACAAAGATCAGCATTACTACCCTGCTTGACGCAGGCGCACACTTCGGCCATCAAACGCGCCGTTGGAACCCCAAAATGAAGCCCTACATCTTCGGATCACGTGGCGACATTTACATTCTCGATATCAAACAAACCCTGATCGGCCTCGATCAATCCTACAGCTTCGTATCAGACATGGTACGCAAGGGCGGCACCGTGCTGTTCGTGGGCACGAAGAAGCAGGCTCAAGAACCCGTGGCCGAAGCAGCAAACCGCTGTGGCATGCCCTACGTAAACGCACGCTGGTTGGGCGGCATGCTCACCAACTTCGTCACCATCCGTTCGCGTGTGACGCGCATGGAAGAACTCGAAGGCATGGAAGCCGATGGCCGCATGGAAAAATTGCCGAAGAAGGAACAAATTCTTCTGCGCAAAGAACTTTCCAAGCTGCAAACAAACCTCAACGGCATCCGCAACATGAAGAAAACCCCTGATGCCGTGTTTATCATCGACACCAACCGCGAACTTATCGCCATCCACGAAGCGCGCCGTTTGGGCATTTCTGTTGTGGGCACGCTTGACACCAACTGCGACCCCGATGATGTCGATTTCGGCATTCCGGCCAACGACGACGCCATCCGTTCGGTGTCGCTGCTAACCAACTTCATCGCCGATGCTGTTATCGCCGGTGGCGTGGCTCCTGTTACCGCCGAAGATATGGCTGCTGCTGCCCCTGAAGCCGCTGTTGTTACCGAAGAAGCTCCTGTGGCTGCGGCCGTTGCGGCCCCGGCCGTTGGCGCCCCTGCGGTTGAAGCAGCAAAATAACCCAAGCTTGTAAGCTTGCACGAAAAAACGTATTCTGCGGCAGGCCTATCCTGCCGCAGCTTTGTCAAGAAAGGAAATCCTATGGCTGCAATCACTGCATCTCAGGTTAAAGAAC
>JAVWGW010000118.1:0-5084 GCA_036640375.1 Raoultibacter sp.
TCGGCCATGAGGCTGTGGTCGCGGGTAAGCTGCTGTAGTTTTCCCTGATGAAGAAGGTAGGCGCGCGAATCGCCCACCTGGGCAATAACAAGGCGTTCGCCCTCCAAGATGGCCGAGGTGACCGTGGTGCCCATGCCCTCGCGTTCCTTGCTTTGCCCTGCCGCCAATATGACGGCGCGGTTGGCCGCTTCGACGGCTTTGCCCAGCGCTTCGACATCGGCGTGGCGCGGAGCCTTTTCGGCCATGGTCGTTACAGCAATTTCGGAAGCCACTTCTCCAGCAGCATGGCCACCCATGCCGTCTGCGACCACGAACAGGGGGGGCGTGACGATGAGGCTATCTTCATTGTGGTCGCGCAAGCAGCCGATATCGGTGCGGCTTCCAAATGTTGCGATAGGCCTGCGGGTGCGCGCTCGCTGTGCGGAAGAATGCGCCATCAGGCAAACCTTACGCGCATGGCAACATCGCCGACATTGACGATATCGTTATTTTTAAGTGCGGTGGGTTCGGCGATGGGCTGCCCGTTGACGGCGGTGCCGTTGGTTGACCCCATATCTTCGATGAACAGGTTTTGCCCCATCAGCGTGAAGCGGGCGTGGCGCCCAGAAACATAGCCGGCGCCAATAACGATATCGGATCCCGGGCTGCGGCCAACGATGATGGGGCCGCGCACCGCCAGCTGCACGCCGCGCAATTCTTTAGGGCCTTTTTCAACGGCAACCGACCAAGATTTCTCTTTCTTTCGCTGCCCGCGTACCAATCCGATGCCGGTTTTCATGATGGCAAACAGGAAAAGGTAGAGCAGCGCAACAAAGAGAAGTCGAGCGATGAGTAAAACAATATCTATCACGTGATCTTCTTTCGCTTCATTTGGTGTGCGATGCGCACCACGGGTAGTGCGGGGTTGCTGCGGTGCGTTTATTCCTGAGTGAATACAAGATTTGTGACCCCAATGGTTATTTGATCGCCTTCATAAAGAGGCTGCGAAGTGATGATGCGGCCGTTGACCTTTGTGCCATTCGTTGATCCCAGATCGGTAATGGACCACACGCCTTGGGGCTCGAAGCGTAGTTCGGCATGGCTGCGGCTTGCGTTGAGATCGTTGATGATGATGTCGCTTGACGTTTCGCGCCCCAGAATCAGACGCGCAGCCGCCAGGCCATAGGCGCGGTTTTGCCCGATGTCGATCAGCCGCGCGCGCACGGCTTGCTGGTCGGGCACGGCGTTCACGCCTGCGGCGCCCGCCGCAAACACGGTCGTGTTTGGTGCCTGCGCAACAGGTGCGCCGCCACCGCCATGCTGTTCTTCGTTGAAGTTTTGGCTGTCGAAGGTGTATTCGCCGTAATCTATCGAGTAATCCAGTTCGTCTTCGGGAACATAGGGCAGCACGGGTTTTTCAGGCATCGGTTGCGCTGGCCTGCCGCCGCCCAGGCCATAGCGCTGCATTTCTTCGGCGCGCAGCTGGGCGATGATGGGACCCGACACCAGTTCGGCCACAATATCGAACTTGCCGTGTTTAAGCCCTTCATCGACGATGAAGCGCACGAGGGGCTGCCCATCCATAACCAAGCCTTGTTCGCCCGCCCTGCCCACAAGGTAGGTTTCCGTTTCCCCCGCCAAAGTGGGGTAATAGCCAAACAGCCGCTGGTCGTCTTCGGGGTTGACCAGCACGGTATAAAGCGTGGGGGCATACTGCTTGCCCGCGCCCACCAGCTTTTCGCGGCGCATCTGTTTTTCGGCCTTTTTAGCAATTTGAACAGGTGAGATGGGAGAATCAAACATCTTGTCGGCAGCACCTTCAAACGTATCTTCGACGTGCCCTTCAAACTTGGAGAAAAAACCCATCAGTACTCCTTCATGTTTCTGCTGCAATTCTTGTGCGTTGTAATACTTCATCTTGCCATAAATCACCCGAAAACGCCGCATCTTTTACGCAATCGTCACTTTTAAACGATGTGAATGCTCTGTTTTTTGTCGCGGTATTCTCGTGAGGTTTTTATGCGCGTCTGTTGCTTACTATTGTTTACCTACTAAACAATATTCATCCAAGGCGTAGTATTAAAGAAAAAGCATAAGAGAAAAAGGGAAGCTATATGGGTTTATCGCGTAAGCAAATTATGATGTTAAGTGTTTTGATTTTTGGGACGTTCGTAACTATTTTGAACCAGACGATTGTGGCGCCGGCGCTGCCTTCCATCATGACGGAAATGCAGGTTGATGCCACGACCGCGCAGTGGCTAACAACAGGGTTCACCCTGGTAAATGCCATCATGATTCCTATTACCGCCTACTTTACCGATCGTTTTTCCACGCGCAATTTGTTCCTGGTTTCGATGGCTATTTTCACCGCGGGCAGCGTGCTTGCGGGATGGGGGCCGTCGTTTGCTTTGTTGTTGTTGGGGCGTTTGATTCAGGCTGTCGGTGCGGGCATTCTTATGCCCATGGTGATGACGGTGTTGATGTTGCTGTTTCCTGTGGAACGGCGCGGCACGGCCATGGGGCTGTTCGGCATCGTTATCGCCTTTGCGCCGGCCATCGGCCCCACGGTTGCCGGCATTATCGTCGACCAGTCCGATTGGCACATCATGTTCTTCATCATCGCGGTGCTCTCTGCGGTGGTGATGGTGTTTGCCCTGTTTGCGATGGAAAACACACCCGCTCTCAACAAAAATGCTGTGCTCGATAAGCCCTCCGTGCTGCTTTCTAGTGTCGGCTTCGGGTGCCTGCTGTATGGCTTTAGCACCATCGGATCTTACGGCATCAGCGCAGGCGCGCTTGTGGTGACCATTGTGGGCCTGGTGGCGCTTGTGTTCTTCTTCCGCCGCCAACTGACTATGGAAACGCCGATGCTGCAAGTGCGCGTGTTGGCTAACCGCACCTTTTTGGTGGGCACCATCATCGGCATGCTGGTGCAGGCGGCGCTTTTGGCGGCGGGCATTTTGGTTCCCATTTACATCCAATCGCTGTGCGGCTTTCCCGCAACGGTTTCCGGCCTGATTCTTTTGCCGGGCGCCATCATCATGGGCATCATGGGGCCGGTTGCGGGCAAGTTGTTCGACAAATACGGGCCGCGCGTGTTAAGCCTGGTGGGTATGGGTATTCTTACCGCCACAACCTTTGGTTTCACCATTCTTAGCACCGAAACCAGCCTTGTGTATATCACGGCGCTGTACACGGTGCGCATGGCTTCGCTGGCGCTTATCAACATGCCAATCACCACGTGGGCCATGAATGCGCTGGACAACAAGGTTCTCAATCACGGCACTTCTGTGAACAATACCTTGCGACAAGTGGCCGGTTCGCTGGGCACGGCCGTTATCATTTCCGCCACAACGATGGTAACCAACATGAACACCGATGCCCTGGGTGCTGCCCCGGCAAATATGCTGGGCATCAACATTGCGTTTGCTCTTTCTGGCGTGTTGTGCCTGGTCAGCCTTATCATGGTCATCTTTTTAGTGAAGCCGAAACCCGGCGATGCGGCCCAGGCCGACCCGGATAACGCGCGTCGCACCATTTTGGAGACCATCATGAAGCGCGAGGTGTTTACGGTGCCAGAAACGGCAACGGTGTGCGATACCGTGCGCCTGTTTGTGGAAAAAGGCATCAGCGCCGCCCCGATTGTGAATGCGGCAGGCGAAGCGGTCGGGTTTGTGTCCGATGGCGATGTGATGCGCTTTTTGTCCAAGCGCAGCAAAACGTACATGGATCCCATCGTTATGATTATGCAGACCGAAACAGACGACGAAGATTTCAATCAAAAGCTTACAAGCCTGATGAACATGAATGTGCGCACCATCGCCACCAAATCTACGGTGGGTGTTGGTGCACACGCGGGTTTGGAAGAAATTTGCCGCGTGCTGGGCGAAAATCACCTGAAGAAAGTGCCCGTATTGGAAGGTAAGCGCATTGTCGGCATAGTTAATCGCTCAGATATTACCCACTATTCGATGAAAAGTTATCTGGAAGCACAGGGGTAAGAGCCTCAAGCAGGTGCTTAGCCTAGCTTTTGCCGGCGCGGGGGTGCGTGTGCTGCGCCCGGAATATCTTTGTCGATGCGGGCGGCTTGGTGCGCTTGTGCAGAAAATCGGATAAGATGGCACAACACTCGATACGCAGGGAGCGCGCATGAATTACAACCAGGTGGAATTCAAAGGGTCGTACGGCACATCGGAGCAGCTGCCCGCATCGAAGCGCCCCGAGGTGTCGTTCGTCGGCCGCTCAAACGTGGGGAAGTCATCCCTGCTCAATAAAATATTCAACCGCAAAGGCCTGGTGAAGGTGTCGTCCACCCCGGGCAAGACCACGACGGTCAACTTTTTTGGCACCGACACTATCGATTTTGTCGATTTGCCCGGCTACGGCTATGCAAAGGTTGCGGCGGCAGAAAAGGGCCGTTGGTCCGAACTGATCAACGCCTACTTCGACCAGTTTCGTTTTTACGCGCTGGTCGTTGCCCTGATCGATCTGCGCCATCCGGCCACGCCGCTCGATGAAAAGATGCTCGCGTTTCTGACCGAATGCGAGCTGCCCTACATTATTGTGCTGACAAAGGCCGATAAGATGAGCAAATCGCAGGCGAACAACCACATGGCCGCCCTGCGCAAACAGCTTAACCTGCCCCCCGAATTCCCCCTGGTCATTTCATCGGCAGAAAACGGCACCGGCATCGACAAAATTCGCGCCCTCATCGAAAACGCCTGCAAGTAAGGCGCAGCACCATTCATCGGCGCACAGCGCGCCACTAGCCGGCTGCCAGCCGCCCGTTGCCGGCCACCAGCTACCGTCTGCCGACAGCCACCTGCTGCCCGTTGCCAGCAGCCTGTCTGCCAGCTGCCCCTTGCCTGGGCGCCACAGCCCTATTCCGCCTTGCACTGCCCAGTCTGTACCTAATCGTCAAAGGCTAGCAAATCATTAATACTAATATCAAACACTTTCGCAAGTGCTAACAGTGTATGCAGCCGAGGGTTCATCGGCGTTCCCGGCTTAGATTCGCCTTTTTCAAACTTTTGGTACGTGTAGGTGGAAATGGCTGCGCGTTGAGCAACCTTCTCTTGGCTAAGTCCGCACCCCTCACGAAGATT
>JAVWGW010000119.1:0-5037 GCA_036640375.1 Raoultibacter sp.
CCCGCCCAGCTCAAGGCGGTGCTCGACCGCATGCAGCCCTATTTCTGGGAAAACGTGCGCGCGCAAGCGAAGCGCCCGGCGCAGCTGTATGTTGTGGGCGAAGGCGGCGACCCCCATGGCTTTGATCCTTTGGTGGGTTGCGTACGTTCGGCGCTGGGTGTGGCGGGATTTTCACTGGAAGCTGTGCATAATTTAGTGGCTTGCGTGCCCGACCCACTTGCGAGCGATTTTGATGGCGCTGTGCCCGATTTTGTCACGGCGGCCCTGACGGGGTTGTCTAACCCCTTTGAAGAAGGCGGAAACCATGCCCGATAAGCTTTCCCCACTCGCTTCGGTGTCGGCTACGCGCGAAGTGTTGCAGGCACATGGACTTGCCACAAAAAAGGCGCTTGGCCAGCATTTTCTTATCAGTGATGGCGTTGTTGCCCGCATCTGCGCAACGGCCGAACTTTCCCCCGGCGATGTTGTTTTGGAAGTGGGGCCGGGCATCGGCACGCTCAGCATTGCGCTGCTTAAGTGCGCGGGGCAGGTGATAGCCGTTGAACGCGACAAGGATTTGCCCGCTGTTTTGGCTCACACCTGTGCCGAATATGCTGATCGTTTTACACTGATCAGCAAAGATGCCCTTGCCCTGACGCAGGGTGACCTGCCGTGCGCGCCCCGCAAGTTTGTGGCGAACCTGCCCTATGCGGTGGCGGCTACGCTTGTGCTCGATTTTTTTGAGCGCTTTGAAAGCTTGGATTCTGCAACGGTGATGGTGCAGGCCGAAGTGGCCGATCGCATGTGCGCGCACGCCTCCACAAAAACCTACGGGGCTTACACGGTAAAACTTTCTCTGTTTGCCCAGCCCACCGCTCGTTTTTCTGTGGCGCCCGGCAATTTCTTTCCGCCGCCGCGCGTGGAATCTTCCGTGCTTAGGCTTGATCGGTGCACCCCCTGCGACGCTGCGGGCACCCCTCTTGATGTGGCTCAAGTGCGCGCCACGTGCATGATGGCGGATGCCGCGTTCACCAATCGTCGCAAAACGCTTGCCAACTCGTGCAAAACGTATTTCGCCCAAGCGCCATCAGCCCAGGCGCAAGGCGTGCGGGAACACCTGGACGATCTTTTCGCCGCCGCAGAAATCGATCCTAAGCGGCGTGGCGAAACGCTTTCCCAAGCAGAATTTATTGCGCTAGGCGTGCACCTGAGCATTTTGCTGGAAAAATAGTCGTCTCCGCATGAATTTCCCCTTTTGTGAAGGTGAAGTTTGATTTGTGACTGCTTTTAATGACCCGGCGCGATACACTAAGCTCAACGAAAAGAGAGAGGAGGCGCAGCGTGAAGATTGTTAGTGATTCTTCTATTATGCTTACCGTCGCCGAAGGGGCGCGCAAGGGCATCGATGTTTTGCCCTTGGCGGTTACTATCGGTGCCGAAACATGGTTGGAATACGAAGATATTTCAACGGCAGAATTCCTGGATCGTGTCCGAGCTGGTGGCGTTCCGCAAAGTTCATCTCCGCCCCCGGCTCTTACCTTAGAGGCTTACAACACGGAAGAAGAAGTGTTGCATATTGCCATGGCTGACGGGCTTTCTGGTGCCTACCATATGGCGGCCAGCCTGGTGCCTCAGGCAGTTCATCCCGAAAAGGTGCACGTTATCAATGCGACCACACTCTGCGTTCCTCAGCGTGCTTTAGTCTATCGCGCAAAGGAACTGGCCGATAGCAATTTTGGGGCGGCAGCGGCTATTGAAAAACTCAAGCCCATGATTGAAAGCACCTATTCTTATCTTATCCCCAATGATTTTGCATTTTTGCGCCGCGGGGGAAGGCTTACCCCGGTTGCGGCCGCGTTTGCGGGGCTGCTCAAAGCGGTGCCCGTTATGGTGCAAACGGCCGATCGCAAAAGGCTTGAGCGCCTCTCTATTTCGCGCTCGTTGAAAAAGGCCGTATCAAGTGTTATTGCGGATTGCAAGAAACGCGGCATCGCGGCCAGTTACTTCATCAGCATAAGCCATGCCGACAACCTGGAAGGCGCTCGCCTTGCCCTGCAGCAGATCAAGCAAAGTTTTCCCGATTGCCGCCACGGTGTTTTCAATTTGGGCCCCGCCTTCATCACGCAAGGTGGCCCGGGCTGCATCGCTATCCAGTTGGTAGATTTGGCCACCTGCCCCGATCTTGCCCTGGAAGCCTAGGCACCGCATACCTAATTTTACCAGGCGTAACACAATACTGGCGTACAACACAAAAATCCGCAAGCACGCAGCTTGCGGATTTTTTAATGTGCACAGGTATACCCGTCCAGTGCGCGCTTGCGTCGGGGTATTTTTTTACTTCAGCTCGTTTACGTAGGCTACTAAATCGTCGATGGTTTCTAAGTCATCGGGGTCGCCGAAATCGATGTTGCAGGTATCTTCTAAGGTGCATACCAGTTCCACCATATCGAGCGAATCGATGTTGAGGGATTCAAAGGTGGAATCACCCCTTACCTGGTCGGGCGCAATGCCTAGGTTTTCGTTCAGAATGTTTTTGATGGTTTCGATTGTTTCCATGGAACCTCTTCTTTCACTCGGATGCCCCCATTGTACTAAAACGCGCTCCCAAGTAAATCGGCATTGCCCGCATGTCCCAAAAAGCACACCTCGCGCCCGCCGCGGCAGGGTAGCCGCCATCATTGCGGAATCTCGCAGGGTTTAGGATATTATTAGGTACTTAATAGCGTACCTAATTCAAGTTGTTTCGCGCATGCTATACTCTTTGCTTAGTAAACAGAGAAGATGAAAGGGACTGTTATGACGGCAATATATTCGTCTGCTGCACTAAAAAATAGACAGCGCGAAGTGAAAGATGCTGCCTTGGTGGATGTTGTCCATATCACGGAAAACGGCAACGGTGCCTTCATTTTTTGTTCAGAAGAAATTTTTGAAAGAAAAATGCTGAAGGCGCAGGAAGAGGCACTCTATGAGGCACGCCTGAGTGCGGCCCTTGATCGTGCTGATGATGATAGTATGGCTGGTCGTTTCTTCACGAATACGGAGGAAGCGCGTCAAGCAGCCAAGATGCGCAGGGCACAGCGTGCCTAAAATTGAATTAAGAATCACCGCTGAGTTTGTGGAGGATACCACGCACATTTATTCAGAACGAGTTTTCAATAGGGTATATGACGATATTGATAAATTGCGTTTTGTTCCAGAGCTTGGATCAAGAAACGTACCTTCATCTGTTTTGCAAAGATACGGGGAAAAGGCACGCAAGCTCGTTGTGTCTTCGTTTGATATTATTTATACCTATGATAAATCATCTAGCATCATCGAGGTCAAAGCCCTTGTCCATCAAAGAAATGCTCCCTCAACAACAGCAAGCTGCTAAAGTGCTAAGCGCGCAGTGTGGTGCCTAAAATCTTTCCAATTTTCCGAATGCGTGTACCAAAAAGAGTGGAAGCGCTAGATTTTTGGGGGGCGCACCATGCAGCGTTGGGTGATGGGGAAGGCGGGGTCGCTTACCACCTTGACCGTTTTGAATCCAAAGTGCGCATACAAACTTTCTAGCCGGTCGCTGTAGGTTTCAAGCAGGCAAGGGATGTTGTGGGCATCCGCATAGGCTAAAAAGGGTTCCATCAAACGACGAAAGGCGCCGCTGCCGCGTTTTTCTGTGTCGACACCCAGCGCATAATAGTGGATGAAATCGGATCCTGCCGTAAAATCTTCCACCCATTTGAAGTTTGAGATAGCATCCATTTTAAGCGCTTGATCGGACAAAAGGCGGCCCTCTTCTTCACTTAATGTTGTTTCGCACAGCAGTTCAAAGGATTCATCTTCAAGATCGTTCCAAATAAGGTTCCCCAAATCGCTTTTAAGATAGCCGCCCGCACACGCGCTTAAGTCAGGCGTTGCCCAGCAAGCCTGATGGGGGGCACCCAGCGTGAAGTTCGTCTGCATAATGCTGCGCGCAATCGCAAGCTCACGGTCGGGATTTTTAGGTAAAACAGCAAGCCATTCCTGCGTCCATGCCTCTTCCAAAAAGCTCTTGCCCATCATATGGGCAAGCTGGTCGATCAGATCGGTTTGCGTAGGGTCAACTTTGATAAGCTGGGGTAACTCCATGATTGTGCTCCTTGTTTTTACTGGTTACCCCCGATTGTGGCACAAGAAATAATGCGGAAAGCAAAACGTAGCTTTGCCGTAAGAATATGGGGAACCCCGTTTTGTAGGGCGAAACACACCGTAAAATTTGTGGGCGCACCGCCGCAGGGGCGCTAATCTTGCCAGAAATCGCGCATTACATCCTGCCGCGTGGGCTGGCCTGTTTTTTTCAAAATATTGTGTACATGCGCCTTGATAGTGCCCAGCGCCAGCTGCAATTCACTGGCGATGTTTTGGTTGTCTTTGCCCAGCAAAACAAGCTTGAGGATATCGTTTTCGCGAGCGGTAAGGCCATGGTGCTGGCAATACGAGGGCAGCAGTTCGTCGATGTGCTTTTGCAGCGTGGGGTTTTCTGAAGTCGGGGGCGTTTGAAAACGTAAGGCAAGCGTTTCACGAGCCCCCTTAAGGGTAAGAAAAGCAAAAAATGCCATGAGAATATTCTCGGAAAAGTTGCGTTCAGAAAGATAGAGAGGAAAAAGAGAATCGGTAAAATCAGGCTTCCAAACAAGAATCGTAAAGGAATCTTCCGCGAAAATACACACAACAAGTACCGCAGTTACGATAAAGAAGAAACGAAAACGCCGCAGGCGGGTTTTGTAGGCCCCCGCATCGGCCGTGCAATAGCGAAACAGCGCGTAGGCCAAACATCCCAGAAAGAATACTTGGCGCAGGCTGTAGTAAGCCCATTGCTGCCATTGACTTTCGGGGAAAAGGGCAAGCACAAGAAAACTTGTTGCGGTAAAGATAAGCGCAGGCACTATTTTAAGAAAACGGCTTTCCACATCAAGTTCATCACAGAGAATAAGCCAGAACGTTTCAAGCGTTCCGAGCGTAAAAAGCGTCTTGAGGTAGGGGTTTTCAACAAGGTAAAAAAGATCAGGGGAATAAGAAAGGTTTTGTCCCAGGTATTCG
>JAVWGW010000120.1:0-5023 GCA_036640375.1 Raoultibacter sp.
CGGATACCTCTTACACGCCACAGCAGAAATCTGCTTTGGTGCGAAATGTATTTGCCGATGTGAACCCGATTTTGCTCGATGTTTTAAGCGTCATGGCAACCCGGGGCGATTTCCCCCTGCTGCGACGCGTGTGGGAAAGCTTCGAAGCGCAGCTGGAAGAAAAGCTTGATGTGTGCGTGGTCGATGTGACCACCGCCGTTGCGCTTGATGACGGTTTGCGCCAGGTTATTACAAACAAAGCCGCCGCCGATTTGGGTAAAAACGTTGTCCTGCGCGAACAGGTCGACGCCACCATTTTAGGCGGCATTATCATGAGTGCTCACGGCAAGCGCATCGACGCCAGCGTCGCAACGCAGCTTGAAAGCGCTCGCACCGTGCTCAAAACGACAACAGATGGAGGTGAATGCTAGTGACTGAAATCACCGCAAAGTCTATTGACGACGCACTGCGCAAGCAGCTTGATGCCCTGAATACCCGTGTCGAATCTCGTGAGATCGGTACCGTTATCCAAATCGGCGACGGTATTGCTCGTGTCGATGGTCTCAAAGATGCAATGGCGGGCGAACTTTTGGAATTCGTCGGGGGCAATGGTCAGACCGTATACGGTTTGGCGCAAAACCTCGAAGAAGAAGAAGTTGGCGCCGTGCTTTTGGGTGACGTCACCGCAATCAAAGAAAACGACCAGGTGAAAACCACTGGCCGTATCGTCGAGGTTCCCAGTGGCAGAGCAATGCTTGGCCGCGTTGTGAACGCACTTGGCATGCCGATCGACGGCAAAGGTCCCATTCAAACGGAAGGCGTGCGCCCCGTGGAGTTCAAAGCTCCCGGCGTCCATGCCCGCAAACCCGTTGATGAACCGATGCAAACAGGCATTCTGGCAATCGACTCGATGATTCCTATCGGTCGCGGTCAGCGCGAACTTATCATTGGCGACCGCCAAACGGGTAAGACCGCTATCGCAATCGATGCGATCATCAACCAAAAGGGCAAAGATATGATCTGCATCTATGTCGCCGTTGGCCAAAAGGCCTCCACGGTGGCAGGTCTTGTCGAAACCCTCGAACGCCACGATGCCATGAAGTACACGATTATCGTTGTTGCTTCCGCATCAGATTCTGCGCCGCTGCAATACATCGCTCCTATGGCGGGCACCGCTATGGGCGAATACTTCATCTACAACGGTGAAGATGGCAAGCCGGCAACCGAAGCTAACCCCGGCGGCCACGTGCTGTGCATCTTCGACGACTTGACGAAGCAGGCTGTGGCCTACCGTCAGATGTCGTTGACCCTGCGCCGTCCTCCCGGACGCGAAGCCTATCCTGGCGACGTTTTCTACCTGCATTCGCGCCTGCTGGAACGCTCCGTTAAAATGTCTGATGAAAACGGCGGCGGTTCACTCACCGCACTGCCCATCATCGAAACCCAGGCGGGCGACGTTTCGGCCTACATTCCGACCAACGTGATTTCCATCACCGACGGTCAGATATTCTTGCAGACCGACCTGTTCTTCCAAGGTCAGCGTCCTGCTATCAACGTGGGTATTTCCGTTTCCCGCGTAGGTGGTTCCGCGCAGATCAAGGCCATGAAACAGGTTGCCGGCACCCTTCGTTTGGATTTGGCTTCCTATCGTGAACTGCAGGCGTTTACGCAGTTTGGCAGCGACCTTGACAAGGCTACGATGGACCAGCTTAACCGTGGCGCACGCATGACCGAGCTTTTGAAGCAGGGTCGTTACGTGCCGATGCCCGTCGAAGAACAGGCCATCGCCATCTATTGTGGCACCCATGGCTTCCTCGACGATGTCGCGGTTGCTGATATTGTTCGTTTCCGTGGCGAACTGCTTGAATACCTGCGCGCTTCCAAGCCCGAGGTTTTAAGCAATCTGCTGGCAGAAAAGAAGTTTACCGAAGCTGTCGAAACCGAGGTGGATGGCGCTATCAACGCGTTTAAAACCCAGTTTTCCGCGTCGGTTTAAGGATGTAAATTATGCCTAACCTTCACGACATAGAAAGGCGTATCAGTTCCGTCCAATCGACGAAGCAGATTACGCGCACTATGGAAATGGTTTCGGCCGCCAAGATCAGGCACGCTTCCGAGCGTGTTACTTCGGCAACGCCGTACGCCCAGTCCATGGCTGAAATGTTGGCGAATGTTGCCAAACGTGTAGGTGGCTCCGAGAATGCTTTGTTGCAAAATCGCGACGATGTGAAAAACGTGCTTGTGGTGGCCATCGTGTCAGACCGCGGTCTGGCCGGTGGTTTCAACACCAATGTGCTGCGTCACATCGAAAAGGTGATAAAAGCCAAGGCTGCACAAGGCGCGCAGGTGCATATTGCTGCCTGCGGCAAAAAAGCTATCGGGTATTTCAACTACCGTAACACCCAGCCGGTTTTGGAGTTCGCTGAACTCTCTGCCGACCCGACGGTTGAAGAAGCCACTACCTTGGCCAACTACGCCATCGCTGGTTATGAAGACGGAAGCTTAGATGAAGTGATCGTCGTTTACAACCATGCAAAAAATGCGGCCGAGCAGGTTCTTCGCGAAGAAACCGTTTTGCCCATCGATACGGAAGCGTTTGCGCAAGAAGTTGTGGTCGGAACCGAAGAAGAACCCGTCCTAAGCGGCGATGTCGACTTCGAGCCCGATGCCGAAGGCGTGCTTGCCAGCCTGCTTCCTGCTTACGTGCGCACCATGTTTTACCATGCATTGATCGATTCGGCTTCTGCTGAACAGGCTGCGCGTCGTTCGGCCATGAAGTCGGCAACCGACAATGCTACCGAAATGGTTGAAACCTTGACCAGACTGTACAACCGTGTACGCCAGGGCGCCATTACCACCGAGATTTCTGAAATCGTTGGCGGCGCTGCGGCTTTGGAGGACTAAATGGCTGAAGAAACTAAAAAAGCGGCGACAAAGCAGGGGGCGACAGGACGTATTGTCCGTATCGTCGGCGCTGTTGTTGACGTTGAATTTCCGCCGGATCAAATGCCGGCGATTTACAACGCCCTCACTGTCAAAGCAAAAACCCCCATTGGGGATGTAAGCGTTATCCTGGAAGTTGAAATGCATCTTCCCGGCGATATGGTTCGTGCGGTTTCCATGTCCACCACCGACGGCCTGGTACGCGGCCTTGACGCGGTGGATACCGGCTCGCCCATGATGATGCCGGTCGGCCCAGAAACCCTGGGTCGCATCTGGAATGTTGCGGGCGAACCCATCGACGGCAAACCCATGCCCAACATCACCGAGTGGATGCCGATTCACCGTCCGGCACCGGCTTATGACACCTTGGTTACCACCACCGAGATTTTTGAAACGGGCATCAAGGTTATCGACTTGATCGAACCCTTTGTTCGTGGTGGCAAAACGGGTCTGTTTGGCGGCGCTGGCGTGGGCAAAACCGTTATCATCCAGGAACTTATCAACAACCTCGCTCAGGCACATGGCGGCACTTCGGTGTTCACCGGCGTCGGCGAGCGTACCCGTGAGGGTACCGACCTCTACCTTGAAATGAGCGATTCGGGCGTTATCAACAAAACCTGTCTGGTCTACGGCCAGATGAACGAGCCTCCCGGAGCCCGTTTGCGCGTTGGCCTGTGCGGGCTGACCGAAGCCGAATACTTCCGCGACCAGGGCCAGGATGTGTTGCTGTTCATCGACAACATCTTCCGTTTCACCCAGGCCGGTTCAGAAGTATCTGCGCTTCTTGGCCGCATGCCTTCCGCGGTGGGCTACCAGCCTACGCTGGCAACCGAAATGGGCGATTTGCAAGAACGCATTACGTCCACCGAAACCGGTTCTATCACATCGGTGCAGGCCGTTTACGTGCCCGCCGACGACTTGACCGACCCGGCGCCTGCCACGACCTTTACGCATTTGGATGCAAAGACTGTTTTGTCGCGCTCCATTGCTGAACTGGGCATTTACCCGGCTGTTGACCCGCTGGAATCCACGAGCCGCGCGCTCGACGCTCAGATTATCGGCGAAGAACACTACCGTGTTGCCACCGGCGTGCAGGAACTTCTGCAAAACTATTCCGATTTGCAAGATATCATTGCCATTTTGGGTATGGATGAACTTTCCGAAGAACAGAAGCTTGTCGTGAACCGTGCGCGCAAGATTCAGCAGTTCTTGGGCCAGCCTTTCCACGTGGCCGTGATCTTTACGGGCGTGCCTGGTGTGTACGTTAAGCTTGAAGACACCATCCGTTCCTTTGCTGAAATTTTGGATGGCAAATGCGACGAAATCCCCGAGCAGTGCTTCCGTAACAAGGGCGCTATCGAAGATGTCTACGCGGCGTTCGAGAAGATGAAGGAAGAATAATGTCTCAACTAGCATGCGACATCGTAACGCCTGAAGCGCAACTGTTTTCCGCGGAAGTGTACATGGTCATCGTGCCGGGTATCGAAGGGGAAATGGGCTTTTTGCCCGGTCATGCTCCGCTGGTATCGGCGCTTGCCGATGGCGTGGCATCCATCCGCACGGAAGCGGGCGGCGCGCAGCAGCGTTTTGCGCTGCAAGGCGGCTATGTCGAAGTGACCGGTTCAAAAGTTATCGTGCTGGCCGACCGCGCGTGTGCCGTTGAAGATATTGATGCCGAAGCGCTGCGCGAACAAACAGCAGCGGCCCAAGCAGCATTCGATGCCCTGGGCGCAGACGACACCGCAGCCCGCCTAACGCTTCAAAGCACCCTTAACTGGTGTGCCCTCCAGCTAAAGGCGACGCAAGCGTAAATCCCGCCTGAAACAACAAAAGCCCCCTGCATTCGCGGGGGGCTTTTTGTTGTTTCAGCCTGACGGCGGGCTGTGGCGGCCAGCTAGGCGTTCAAGCCTTTCGCGGCTTTCGTTCGCGTACGTGAGTACGCTCTCTTCAAGCAGCTCGGTCTTTCACGCCTATCTGACTCACCACAGACCGCCTGTCGTTTTTGTTGTTGATTCAACCTGCGCCCGCTACTTCATTTGTGTGGAAATTGTGGAATGCTGCTGGGGGTGGTAGTATGCGCTTTAACAGAACTGATGCGTGC
>JAVWGW010000121.1:0-4934 GCA_036640375.1 Raoultibacter sp.
AGCGCCCCCTACTTGGTTTGCGGTTGTATGCAGATTTACAGGCGGTGTATGCCTGTTACAATGGGCGGATGGAAAATGATGCTTTAACATATCGGGATTACGCGCTTTTTGCGCGGCAATCGCCTGAGGAAATTGCGCAAAACTGCACGGTTTCGGTGTTTCGCGGGTCGGGGCCGGGTGGGCAGTGTGTCAACACGACCGATTCGGCCGTGCGCATGCGCCACACACCCACCGGCATCACGGTGGTGTCGCGCGATTCGCGCAGCCAGCATCGCAATCGCCAAGCGTGCCTAGAAAAGCTGCACCTTGCCTTTGCGCGGCGCGCCGTGCCACCCAAAGCGCGCACGAAAACGAAGGTGCCCCGCCGCGCCAAGGAAAAACGCCTCAACGACAAGCGGAAAGTGGCGCAAAAAAAGGCTTCCCGCAACACGGTGGAGTGAGGGCTATGGTGTCGAATACGAAGCAAGATTTGGCGAAACCCACAAAGCCACAGACGAAGCAGGATTCGGTACAAGAAACAAAGCCACAGACACAGCCGAGCCCGGCGCAGCACAAGGAATTGATTGCGATATTCACCCCGACCGGCTTCTTGGTTGACGAAGCCGCAACCAAGCCCGCAACCAAGCCCACGGCGGTATTCTACGACGAACACCTGTTGCAGGCCTTCAGAAAAGCCCCCTACGCGGCGCTCTACGATTTTGGCTTTTTGCCCCCCGCTGCACAGATGGCGGCATCGCTTGCCTTTCTGCACGATATTGCCCGCGCGTTTGTGGAAGCGGTTGCCCACGACAGCGATGTCGAAATTCTGCGCCGTGCGCGCTCCTTGCCCCCGGAAGTTTTTGATGACCTGCTGCAAAATGCCCCTTTCGCGCTGGGCATGGAATACGTGGATGCGCCTTGGATGCAAGCTGTTTGGGACCAGCTGGGCGATGTGTTTAATGCCGAAGTGGCCGCCACCAAGCAGTTGGTTGCGGATTATCTGCGCACAAAAAGCGATACCATCAATGTGGTGGGTCGCGTCTTTTTCCATCTGGTCGAACATGCTTCCGAAGATTTCCCCTTCGCCTTTCTTGCCACGTATAGCACGGGCGACGCCGGGGTGGTCAACCATCTTCCGCTGAAAAATGCCCTGCTTGAATACGAGGGCCACCAGGAAAAACTGCTGACGCTTCTTTCCACGGTAAGCCGGGCGGTGGATAAAAGCGCATTCATTTCGGGTCTGGTGGAAACGGGCGAAATATTTCACCCGCTCAAATTGACCGCGCCGGAAGCACGCGTGTTTTTAAGCGAAATCCAGCTGTATGAAGCCTGCGGCATCGTGTGTCGCATTCCCAATTGGTGGCGCAAGAAAACGGGCGCGCGCGTTGCGCTTTCCGTGGGCGGCCACCAGCTTGCGGGCATAGGGCTCAAAGCGCTTCTGGCCTGCGACCCTCAGCTGTATCTTGATGGCGTGCCCCTTACGCGCGAAGAAGTTGCGGATATGCTTGGTCAGGTGGAAGGGCTTTCCTTCATCAAAAACAAGTGGGTTGAAGTCGATCACGCAAAGCTGCAACAGCTTTTGGTGGCCTTCGATGCCGTGGGCAACTTAGGCGATATGACCCTTGCCGATGCCCTGCGCATGCAGATGGGAATTGAACGGCCGCCCAGCCTTGATGATGAAATTGCCGTCGAAGTAAGCAACGGGGAATGGCTGGAGCACCTGCGTTCGGTGCTGCTTGAACCTGCGCGCGCCGAACATATCGTGGTGGGCAAGCAGTTCAAAGCGCAGTTGCGTCCCTATCAGCAAGAGGGGCTTAACTGGCTGTGCGCCATGCAAAGTAACGGGCTGGGGGCGCTGCTGGCCGATGATATGGGCCTGGGCAAGACGGTGCAACTTTTGGCGCTTTTGGATTATCGCCGCACGCATGGCGGCGGCAAAACGCTGCTGGTGCTTCCGGCTTCGCTGCTGCACAATTGGCAGAAAGAGGCCGAAAAATTTGCGCCCAAGCTGCGCTGTCGGGTGGTGCATGCCGCCGAAAAAGAATTTTCGC
The DNA here is from genome assembly GCA_036640375.1 of Raoultibacter sp. Classification (GTDB taxonomy): domain Bacteria; phylum Actinomycetota; class Coriobacteriia; order Coriobacteriales; family Eggerthellaceae; genus JAVWGW01. The sequence goes on from JAVWGW010000121.1 coordinate 2,031, forward strand.
TTGAGGAAGCCGACCTGTTCATCACCACCTACGGCATGGCCGCGCGGCTTGAATCGCTGCAGGCGGTTGCCTGGGATATGCTTATCATCGACGAAGCGCAGGCCATCAAAAATCCGGGCACCAAGCAAACCCGCGCGCTCAAGCAGATTGAGGCCACAGCGCGCGTGGCACTTACCGGCACACCCATCGAAAACAAGTTGTCTGACCTGTGGTCGATTTTCGATTTCTTAAATCAGGGCTTGCTGGGCACGGGCAAAGAATTTACCGCCTTCACCAACACGCTTAAAAGCGATCATGCGGGCTATGCGAAGCTGAAAACAATGGTCAGTCCGTTTATTTTGCGCCGCTTAAAAACCGACAAAAGCGTCATTTCCGATTTGCCGGAAAAAGTGGAGATGAAAACTTACACCACCCTTACGCGCAAGCAGGCTGCACTCTATAATGCGCTGGTCAAGGATTTGGAAGCTTCCCTTGATGCCTCCAGCGGCATTGCGCGCAAGGGCCTTGTGCTATCCAGCATTATGAAGTTCAAGCAGATTTGTAATCACCCCGATCACTACACGGGGCAGAGGGAATTTAAGGCGGAATACAGCGGCAAGTTTGCTGAATTGGCGCAAATTTGTGAAACGGTGCGCGAAAAGCGTGAAAAGATGCTGGTATTTACGCAGTTTAGGGAAATGGCCGATCCGCTTGCACGCTATTTGGAAGCGGTGTTTGGTGCCGAAGGCCTGGTGCTTCATGGGCAAACTCCCGTCAAGGCGCGCGGCCGCATGGCCGACCGCTTCAACAGTGATGAATACCTGCCGTTTATGGTGCTTTCTTTGAAAGCGGGGGGCGTGGGCCTTAACCTGACGGCGGCGAACCACGTGGTTCATTTTGATAGATGGTGGAACCCTGCTGTGGAAAACCAGGCAAATGACCGGGCGTTTCGCATAGGTCAAACAAAAAATGTCCTGGTTCATAAGTTTGTTACAACTGGCACGCTGGAAGAAAAAATCGATGCGCTGCTAGAACAAAAGCAAAAGTTAGCAGATGATATTATCGCTTCAAGCGGCGAATCCTGGATTACCGAAATGAGCAACGAAGATCTTATAAACTTGGTAACGCTTGGGGGGATTTCATGAGTTTTCGCGGTAACTATGCTGCCTATGTTTCCGTGGGGGAACAAAAGGCGAAAGCGGCGCGCCAGCGGGCGAAACTGCGTAAGAAAAACCCTGACCTAGCGCCGGTGTTGATAGAGGGCCGCACGCTGGCAAAAACCTGGTGGGGCCAGGCGTGGAATCGCAACCTTGAAAGCTACGCCGATTTTTCCAACCGCATCACCCGCGGCAAAAGCTATGTGAAAAATGGCATGGTGTTGGATTTGCAGATTACGCAAGGCCTGGTAAAAGCCCTGGTTTCGGGGTCACGGGCAACCCCTTATGAAGTGCTTATCGGCGTGGACATCTTGCCCGAAAAGCGCTGGAAGAAAATTTCGCACGCCTTCAGCAACAAAATAGGAAGCGTGGCCGAACTTGCTGAAGGGAAGTTTCCTGAAGAATTGGCGCAAACGTTTCTTGCGCAAAAAGAAGGCTTGTTTCCCTCCCCGCAGGAAATTCACCTGGGATGCAGCTGCCCCGATTGGGCCGAAATGTGCAAGCATATCTCGGCGGTGCTCTATGGCGTGGGCGCGCGCTTCGATGAAGACCCGCTGCTGTTTTTCATGCTGCGCGGCATCCCCTTTGAAGATTTGCTGAAAAAATCTGTCGACGAAAAAATGGCCTCTTTGTTGCAAAACGCCGATGCGCCCTCTGCGCGCATTATCGAAGAGGAAAATATCGAAGCGCTTTTTGGGCTGTAGCTGCGCCGGCAGTCTGCATCCCGCGCCCCGCGCCCTGTGCTCCACATCCCGCGCCCCGCGCCCTGTGCTCCACATCCCGCGCCCTGCACGCCACTACCCTGGCTGCTTAAAAAGTTTTCCAGAAATCGCGGATGAGGTCTTGGCGGTTCGCCTGCTTGGTCTTCCCTAAAATTTTGTGCACGTGCACCTTCACGGTGCTGACGGCAAGGTGCATGGATGTGGCGATATTTTGGTTGTCTTTCCCCAGCAAAATAAGGCGCAGCACTTCGCCTTCGCGCGCGGAAAGTTGGTGACGATTGCTGTAAGCATCCAAGTTTTGATCGATGCGCACCTGCACGGGTTCGCTATCGTGGGTGGGCGGGTGTTCAAAGCGCAGCGAAAGTGTGCGCCACGAATCGCGGCAAGCGAAAAATACGCAGCAGATGGCCAAGGCGTTTTCGGCAAAATTTCGTTCGGGGAAAAACGGCAAAACGCCCGATTGCAGCAGGGCGGGGTCGAACAGCAGCAAAAAGTAGACGTTTTCGATAAAAACGCAGGATCCTAAAATCCACAGCAGCAGATAAAGGCATCGGTGCCGCCACAAGCGAATGCGCTCCACCTCGTTTTTTGTGCCCACGTAAGTTGCCGCAATAAACAGCAGCACCCAGCACAGCATCAGCGAACGCATGCTGTAAAAAAGGAAAACCTGCCAGTTGCCCTCTGGCACAAGCAGCAGCACCGCCGCACTTCCCAAGGCAAACAGCACGCCGGGAACCACTAGCAATCCCCGCCGTTTTTCGTTTAAGAAATCGCAGATGAACAGCCAAAAGGAAACCAATAGCCCCGTGCCAAGAACCAGCGAGGCCACAGGGCTGCCAATGAAGTAAAGCGAGCCCGCGTGGAGGCTGGGGCTTTGCAAAATGAAATCGTCTTGAAACACCAAGGCCACATCGAAGAAGTAAAACAGGAAGCCGGTGAAGGCGAAAAGCGCTGTGCGCTTGTGCGAAACAAGGTAGGAAGAAAGGCAGGTTGCCGCCGCCAAAATGGTGACCAAAAGCACAAGCAGCGTATAGTAAAACAATGCG
>JAVWGW010000122.1:0-4886 GCA_036640375.1 Raoultibacter sp.
CCGGAACACGTGACCAAATCGCTGGGAATCGCCGCATTTTGCTGCGTCGGATGGGCCGCGCGCAGCAGCGCCACCCGCTGCGCCACCAACTCTTCATAGGCGGCAGAGGCCGGGCTTAAGTTTGACGGCGTAGCCCACAGCACGGGCTTGCCCTGCGCATCGGCAATAAGCTCGGTGTTCACGTTCATGATGCGCCCCCACATATGGTCGTCATCGGCAAACTGCTGCGCCAAAAGCGCGCTGCCGTAGGTTTTTCCCTCCACTTCAATGACGCTGCCATTAGCCTGGTGGGGGAAAAGAAGCTGCGCAATACCCGTGACCACGCCGGTGTAGATTACCCCCACCAGCACGCTTGCCACCACGAAAAACAGACACGCGCTTCCCGCAATTTTGGCCGCTTTGCGCGCGCGCTCCTTCACTTGCAATGATTCCATCTTTACATCCTTTCCTTGCGTGCGTGCCTACAGCAGGCCCGTAGCTATAAGTAAGACATCGATCAGTTTGATGAACACGAAGGGCAAAATAATGCCGCCCAGCCCGTACACCAACAAGTTGCGCGCCAGCAGGCTTTGCGATGAACCCTCACGGTATTTCACGCCGCGCAAGGCCAGCGGAATCAGCGCCACAATGATGAGCGCGTTGTAGATAATGGCCGACAAAATGGCCGATTGCGGGCTGCCCAGCCCCATGATGTTAAGCGCGGCCAGCTGGGGAAAAAGCGGCACGAACAACGCGGGTACGATGGCGAAATACTTCGCAATATCGTTGGCGATGGAAAAGGTTGTCAACGACCCGCGCGTCATCAGCAGTTGCTTGCCGATGCGCACGATGTCGAGCAGCTTGGTGGGCGAAGAATCCAAATCGACCATGTTGCCCGCTTCTTTGGCCGCCTGCGTGCCACTGTTCATGGCCACCGCAACATCGGCCTGCGCCAGTGCGGGGGCATCGTTGGTGCCGTCGCCCGTCATGGCAACCAGGTGCCCTTCGGCCTGGTAGCGGCGGATGGCGGCCAGCTTCGTTTCGGGTGTGGCTTCCGCCATAAAATCATCGACGCCGGCTTCCGCGGCGATGGCGGCGGCGGTCATGGGATTATCGCCCGTGATCATGATGGTCTTGATGCCCATGCTGCGCAGGTCGGCGAAGTTTTCCCTGATGCCCTGCTTCACGATGTCCTTCAGATTGACAACACCCACGATCGCGTGATCGCGCGCCACAAGCAGCGGGGTGCCGCCCAGGCGCGAGACTTCTTCAACCTGCTGTTTGCACTGATTGCTGTACACACCGCCGAAATCTTCCACATAGTTTTTTATGGCCTCGGCGGCTCCCTTGCGAATTTCATGGCCGTCGAAATCGACACCGCTCATGCGCGTGCTTGCAGAAAACGGGATGGATTTCATCTGCGCGCCTTCCAGTGCGCGGGCGCGAATGCCGAAAAGCTGCTTGGCCAGCACCACGATAGAGCGGCCTTCCGGCGTTTCGTCGGTCAAACTTGCCAGCTGGGCGGCATCGGCCACTTCCTGTTCGCTTGCGCCATCGACGGCGATGAACGCGGCAGCCTGGCGGTTGCCCAGCGTGATCGTGCCCGTTTTGTCCAGCAGCAATATATCCACATCGCCCGCCGCTTCAACGGCACGGCCGCTCATGGCAAGCACGTTGGCCTGGTTTAAGCGGCTCATGCCCGCGATGCCGATGGCGGAAAGCAATGCCCCAATAGTGGTGGGAGCCAGGCACACGAACAGCGCGATCAACGACGTGATGGTGGTGGGGTTAAGGGTGCCTGCCTGCGTGGCGGAAAACCCGCTGAAGGTAAACAGCGATACCGCGACCAGCAAAAACACAATCGTCAACGCCACCAGCAGAATTTGCAGCGCGATTTCATTCGGCGTCTTTTTGCGGGCAGCCGATTCGACCATGGCGATCATCTGATCCAAAAAGCTGTGCCCCGCTTCCTGCGTCACGCACACGACCAACCAGTCGGAAAGCACGGTGGTGCCCCCCGTCACCGAAGAGCGATCCCCGCCCGATTCGCGCACGACCGGAGCCGATTCACCCGTGATGGCACTTTCGTCGACCGACGCCGCCCCCTGCATCACTTCGCCATCGGCCGGAATCTGCTGGCCAGCCACCACGAAAAACAGGTCGCGCTTCTTCAGCAGCGTCGAGTTCACCTCTTCGGCGCGCGCGGCATAAAGCGCTGCGGGGTCATCTGCGTGGACCCCCTTGGCCAGCAGGCTTTCATTTATCTTGGAAACACACACGTCGCGCTTGGCCGCACGCAGCGAATCGGCCTGCGCCTTGCCCCGACCTTCGGCAATCGCTTCGGCAAAATTGGCAAACAACACGGTGATCCACAGCACAAACGCGATGGCGAAAATAAAGCCCGGATGCGAATCGGAAACACCGAACAGGGAAAGCACGAACAGCGCCGATGTTAAAAGGGCCGAAATATAGACCATCAGCATGACGGGGTTTCCCACCTGCTGGCGTGGGTCAAGCTTGGCAAACGCTTCCTTAAGCGCGCGCAGCATTTGCGCGGTGGAATCATTTTTTTTCATGGTAGTAGTAGTCATTTCTTCTTCAGCCCTTCCCTAAGATACCATCTGAAGTTGTTCGGCAACCGGGCCTAAGGCCAAGGCCGGAAACATCGTCAAGGCACCCACCAAAAGCACGACCAGAATCAAAAGGAACACAAAGGTGGCGTTGCTGGTGGAAAGCGTGCCCGCCGAAGATGCAACGCGGCAACGCTGGCACAAACCGCCCGCCAAAGCACAGGCTGCAATGATGGGAATAAAACGATTTGCTAGCATCATCAGGCCTAATACCGTATTGATAAACGGCGTGTTCGCGTTGAAGCCCGCAAACGCCGACCCGTTGTTAGCCCCGCAGGATGTGGCGGCATAGAGCACTTCTGAAAAGCCATGGATGCCCGCGTTGCCCAAACTTTCGACCGTTGCAGGGTTTAGGCACAGCGCCGTTGCCCCCAGCAAGATAACCACCGGCGTGGTAATGCACAACACCACCGCCATGCGCATTTCGCGCGGCCCGATTTTCTTGCCCAAGTATTCTGGCGTGCGCCCCACCATCAAGCCGGCGATAAACACCGTAAGAATCACAAAGCCAAGCATCGAGTACAAACCGCAGCCCACGCCGCCAAAAATGACTTCACCCAGCTGCATCAAAATCATAGGCACCATGCCGCCAAGGGGTGTGAAGCTGTCGTGCATGGAATTGACCGCGCCATTGGAAGCTGCGGTGGTAAACACCGCCCACAAGGCCGATCCGGTTACGCCGAAGCGCGCTTCCTTGCCTTCCATGTTGCCGCCGGATTGCCCGGTCTGCCCCATGTATACCGCGCCGTCTTGCGCCAGCTGCGGGGTACCCGTCTGCTCAAAGAAGGCAACGGCACACAAAGCAGCCAAAAGCAAAAGGAACATGGCGGCGAAAAGGGCGCGCCCTTGCTTTTTGTCGGCGATGTAGCGGCCGAAACTGAACACAAGTGAAACCGGCAGCAGCAACAGCGAAAGACACTGCACTAAATTGCTAAGCGGCGTCGGATTTTCAAGCGGACTGGCGGAATTTACGCCGTTGTAGCCACCGCCGTTTGTGCCCAGCTGCTTGATGGCAACCTGGCTTGCCTGCGGACCCATGGGGATGCTTTGCTGGGTGATTTGCGTGCCGTCATCTGCCACCACCGGTTCAAGCAGGTCGACCGTCTTGTATTCGGATACGTTTTGCGGCACGCCCTGCGCCACATAGAAAATGCTGGTCACCAAACACAAGGGAATCAAAATGTAGAGAATGCCTCGCACCATATCGGCCCAAAACGACCCGACACCTTCTTCGCCATCGCCAACCAGGCCGCGAAAGACCACAAACAGCACCGCCATACCCACTGCGGGTGTCAAGAAATTCTGCACGGTCAAACCGATGGTCTGCGAAAAGTAGCTCAGCGTTACTTCGCCGCTGTAGGCCTGCCAATTTGTATTGCTTACGAAGCTGGCTGCCGTGTTAAAAGCCAGATCAAAGGGCATTCCCGGCAAGCTCTGTGGATTGAAGGGCAAAAACGCCTGCGCCATCAGCAGCGCGGTTAAGGCCACAAGCGAAACCGCCGAAAAGATGAGCACGCTTGCCAAGTAGTGCTTCCAGCCCCTGTTTTCGGTGGCTTGCACGCCGATCATTTTATAGATAACGTTTTCCACCGGCACAAGCACGCGACTGAAAAGCGTCTTTTCCCCGCGCATGACCGCATTGATATAGCCGGAAAGCGGCAGTGCCAAACCGACCAGCAAAGCAAGGGTGGCAAAGTATTCAAAGTAAGTGCCCATCATCGCTGGTCATCCCCTTTAAGCAGCACGTAAAAAAGATAGAGCAAAACCACGATGCTCAATCCCCCGACCAGGCCGGTTACCCATTCCATTGCGTTTCCTCCCTTAATTATTCTTCACTTATCGACGCTCAAGAAAATCATAGGGGCACAGCAATTAGCGCGCCCTTAAGATTGGCACGCAGACATTAAGAGAGTATTAAGAAGATCGCAATCGATCTAGATATGCCTAAACGAAATTTGAAGGATACCGAAAAACAGATCGAAAACGTAAAGGCAGAAGTTACCAAACCCCTCACCAAAGAGGACGAAATTCAATCAAGCACCAAGCGCCTCGCCGAACTCGACAAGCCCCCCAATATGGACAAGGTCGATCAGGAGTTGGTCGGCGGAGACGAACCTACGCCAGCAGGCACACAAGAACCCTCTTTCGAGAGATAGCCCGACCTGTAAAAAACTAGAGCGGAACTGCTTATCGCAACTCCGCTCCGCAAAAACGTCGAACGTTTTTCTGTCTGAGAACATTATGCCGGACTAAAGCAAGCTATCAAATTGCTTTTTT
>JAVWGW010000123.1:0-4714 GCA_036640375.1 Raoultibacter sp.
ATTCGGCAAAATGCGCTGGGGGCGCTGTTGAAGTTGCCAGCCAACAGCCTTACTCAGGTGGTTGACACGCTGGAAGCGGCCGGCTTTGTGCGGCGGCAGGTGGGAACAAGCGATGGCCGCGCGCGCTTTGTGGGCATCACGCAGCAGGGCGTGGCTCATGTGGGCGTGGTCAACGAAGCTATCGTGGCGCAGCTTTACGCCACCTTCCCCACGCATAACGAAACGTATCGCCACATTTTGGAAGCGTCCATCGTGGCCGGGGCAGCCATTGATCCTGCGGTTTCCCCCTTGATCCAGCAGCGCTATCCCGCATCGCGCACGCTTGTTTCTTTCGAGCTATTCAAGCAGGTGATCGAACATGATTTGCGCCAGGCAACCGGTGCTTCCTACAACGAATGCCGGCTTTTGCAGCGTTTGGATGAAGCGGCCGCCCCTTTGCGCGCGGTGGATTTGTCGGCACAACTGATGCTGGGCGCCGTTACCATTACGCGTGCGACCAGCCGTCTTGAAGCGCGGGGCTGGGTGCAGCGCCTTTCTAGCCCGCACGACCGCAAAGCCGTTTTTGTGGCCTGCACCAATGCGGGGCGCAAAGAAGCGGCCGTTATTGCCACCCGCATACGCGCCATCGCCCAAGAGTATCTTTGGAGCAAGCTTTCCCCCGAACACTGCCGCGCTATCACCCAGGTAGGCAGCGTGGTCATGGCCGATATGCAGGCAAAAAAAGAAGCCGAGCGCGTAGAAGCGCTCGACCATTTACAAGCTATAACACCCAAAAAGTAGGCGCTCACAGCGCTTAATGCGCGGCGGACCCCTTCGCCAAGCGCAGGGCCACCGCCATTATAAGGATGTTTGCCAAACAATCGATGCCCAGCCACAGCGCGCACGCCATCCCATTTAAGTGCACCACGTTAAACGGCGCAAACGTGAAGATGGTCAGCACCATAACCACCGCGCCGCAGGTTGCGGTTGCAATAATAAGGTGGCGGCCAGTGTGGCCCTTCGCTTTCCCGCGCGCCAGGCACATGCACAACACCATCATGGCCGCAGCCAGAAGTGTGGTGATGGCCAAAAGCAGGGTCAGACCCATCAGCGCCATGCCCGCATCCATCACCAGCTTCGTTTTCATCGACGCAATTTGCACGGCCGACAATATGCCCGAAGCCACAATGGCCCCGCACACGATGGCCACCAGCGTGGTGCACAGCCCCCACACCAGCGCATACTTCGGATTCACCAAATCGGCCGGGTTGCTGCGCAGCGTGGCGAAGTAAGCGTACAGCAGCACGCCGGCAAGCGAAATGGACAGCACCAAACCCGCCGTAAACATAAGGGCGAACAGCGCCGGACCGGTAAGCGCCGTGCACACCTGGTTGAACAGCGTGCCCGTTGATGCCGCGATGTAATCGTAGGTAAGCAAGCCGCGCGCGTCCATTATCAACAGCCCCACGCGACCCAACACGGCCACAATAGCGGCGATGCTGAACAGTATCACATAGGCGTTGCGCATTTCTTTTAATTGAGCTTTCATGCCTTGACCTCCTATTTTCTCGTCGCCGCTACGCTTGCAGTTCGTTTTTTACCGCAGAGCTGCCACAGCAGTAGCCGCCGCAAAACGCCAGGCTTACATCCCCTAGCAGCGATCCCAAAATGGGATCCCCAATGTAGGAGTTTTCGCCGCACGCCCCGCCCGCCGTATGCCAGCCAGCGTACAGGCCGGGGATGGTTTTGCCCGATGTGCCGACCACCTGCATTTGGTCGTTGATTAGCAGCCCCGCCTTCGTGCCGTACAGGTTGCCGCCGATGCGACAGCCGTAAAACGGCGGCTCAATAATCGGGTGCAGCCATTCGGGCGCCATGGGGTACATAAAGTCGTCTTCACCCTTGGCACAAGTTGCGTTCCATTCTTCTACGGCCTGCTGCAAAATGCCGGGCTCAAAGCCCAAATCCTGCTCCAGGCTTTCCAGCGAATCGCGCTTCTTCAGCACGTCGGCATCCAGGGCATCCTGCACGCCATGGTGCCAATCGCGGTAGTGAGCAGGCACTTTATCAATCTGTTCCAAATCGGGCGTAATCAGCTTGCGGCAATGTTCCTGCCCAAAGCCAGCCAGGTATTCTTCGTAGCGCGCATCGAAAATGATATAGCTGCGGTGCCCCGGAGGCGTCATCTGAATCGTGGCCAAATCGCCCAGCGCATAAATGGCATCGGCACCGTCTTTTTTCACGCGACTGTCCATATAACGCAGGCGATTGCCGCAGCGGTCGATGGTAAACCACGGTTGGCGCGAAAGCTGCGTCATGCCGTCGTAGAGAAACCGCGCCCAGGTGCCGCCCTCGGCTTCCCAATCCACGCCGCCGTCAAACGATGCGGAGCTGTTGAAGCCCGAAACATCGGCCTGCACGCCCAGCCCCATGCGGAAGCATTCGCCGCCTTCGCCGCCCACCAGATAGCTGGAAGCGCAGCCCATGGCCGCCGTGGGAATATATTCTTTGAGCAGCGCCTTGTTGTTGCAGAAACCACCCGCCGTCAAAATGACGGCCTTCGTGGCGTGGATGAAAATTTCGCCCGCGCGTTCATCGTTGCACACAAGGCCCACGATGCGACCCGATTCGTCTTGCACCAGGGCAGATGCCGGGCACTGGAAGCGGTAGCGCGCTCCGTTTTTTTGCCCGTAGTTAAACATCGCGTCGGTGGCATCCTTCATTTTTAACACGTGATGGTCCAGCGTGGAATTTTTCGGCGCCACATACACCGGCACCTCGCCCAAACGCCAACGCACACCGCAATCCGCCATCCAGTCGATGCATTTACCGCCCTGTTCGGCAATGAGGTAAATGAGGTGCGGGTCGGCCGCGTAGTGGTATTCATCCATGGCCCACGTGGCCAGCGCCTTGGGGTCAAAGGGGTATTCGGGGAAGGCGAAACGCTTGCCTTCTTGCAGGCGCGATCCGCCCAAGATGGCACACATGCCCGCACTTTGCGCGTTGCCGCCATGCAAGCCCATCGCTTCCACGCAGATGGTGTCGGCGCCCAGCTCAACGCAGCGAGCCGTAGCGTTCAGGCCGCCGCCGCCCGCGCCTACCACGCATATTTCGCATTCATAATCCCAGCTTGCAGGCACCGCGCGCGGCGGAATAGGGGTGGAATCATCGGCCGGGAAAGCCGCCCCGTTGTGTTCGCGATACGTGCCGTTGCCTGCGCTGGCGTTGCCCTGCTTGCTTGCTGGCACCGCCACATTTTTCGACCCATCAGCCGCCCAGTCGCCAATAACCCCTGCGGGCTCGGCGAAGGCAAGGGGCACCGGCAGGGCTCCGGCTGCCACGCCCAAGGCCGCGGCACCCCCCACCGCTGCGGCGGCGCGCGAAAGAAAGTCGCGCCGGCTTAAATCGCCTAAATCTTTATCGTGTGTTGTGTTCATCGATCCCCCTTTATGCCTTGGCCTGAGACAGCGCATCGTCAACCGCTTCTTTAACACCTGCGGTGGTGATGGTTGCCCCGGTTATCGTGTCAATGTCGGACCCCTGTGCGGCGTCGATCATAGCTGCAAATTTTCCGTCGCGGATGGCCTCGTAGCCGCCCACGCTTTGGCTTTCGCCTGCCTGCGTCGTTTCAATGCAGGTCAAGCGATTGTCTTTGATTAAAAGTGTCGCGGTAATTTTGCCGTCCATGCCCACACCCGCGCCGGTATAGACCCCATCTTTACAGGGCACTTCGATGCTTTGGCGCGTGGGCACCACCTGCACCGCCCACAGGTCGGGCTCGTGCAAGGCCAACTGTTCGGGCGTCGCCGCCTCTTTTGAACCCGAGCCTTCAAACAGTGAACCGCAGCCTGAAAGGCCACAGGCCAAAACCGCAGCGCCACAAGCCGCTAAAGCTATTTTCTTCATGGATAAACCCCTTCCTGTTGTTACTATCACCTGCTTGCGCGCCGCCCCTTGCCCGCAGCGCGCCCAACAACCTGGCCTGCTAGTTTTGCTGGCCGGTCCAACCCTGCGGCACTTTCCAATCGTGGCAGGTGTTGCAATACATATGTGAGGTCCCGTGTGCAGAATGGCAGTTGCTACAATCGAGCAAGCCCTGGTGGTTGCTGTGCGGGTTAACTCCGGCCGCCCCGCCCCAATCCTGCGTCGTGGCTGTTACCACGGCCATGTCGTGGCACCCCGAAGAAGTGCAAAACGCCTTGTCGGCCGTTACCCCCACCCGCGCAATATTGCCCTGAGCATCGGTTTTAAAGTTGCCCGTCGCCCAGTTAATGCCTTCAGAAATCTGCTGATCAATCTTGGCTTCGTGGCATTCCAGGCAGGTGACATCCGCGTTTTTGTGCGTGGCCGCCATAAGCGAAGCATCGTTGTAATAGCCTTCCACGTAATTGTCCATCGGGTTGTGGCACACCGCATTACAGAAGCTCGGCTGTTCGTGCCACGCAAAAAAGCCCGCGCCCGCAACAACCAACACCGCCACCACAATGCCCACCGCAATCGGCCACTTCTTCGTTTTCTTCGCAGGCCGGCCCGCCTTCTGCCCCGCTTCTTGCCCCGGCTCTCCCTTGCCGGGTTGCTCGGCGGCCGAAGTTGCCGCGTGATCCACCGGCGCTGGCGCTGGCGTTTGTTGGCTGGTGCCCGCTTCTTCGTTTTCCTGATCGGCCATAATTCCCCTCCCTTTGATCCGTCATTTACTTCATATATGTATTGTCTTTATTACATCTATGAATTATTA
>JAVWGW010000124.1:0-4696 GCA_036640375.1 Raoultibacter sp.
GGCACAGGCGGGCTATCGCGTAGGCAATGCCAGCGACGAAGCGGCGCTGCAGCGTGCGCTTGTTGCTCTTGATGCGCCGGCAGCGAAGGGTTCGGCCCTGCTTTCCCCCAAGCTAACCTGGTATTTCACCAGTGATACCAGCTACCAGGTGGGCAGCGTCATCTTCAGGTTTGACCAGGAAGTGAAGGCGGGGCAGTTTTATGCAAGCGTTATCGCTGCGGATGGCTCAGATATAACGGTTCCCACCAACCCCGCCTTTACCGAGCTGACCCATGCCGATTTTGCGCAGCTGGTACCCACCGATACCGTGGTGCTGGCACCGCCCCCTAGCGCCTTTTCTGCGCTGGTATCTTTTATCAGCACCATCGATTACAGCCCTTTGTGGGTCACGCTCAAAACTACGGGCACCGCCATCATATTCATCTTCATTTTGGGCTTGGCGGCGGCGTATTTCAGCCTGCGCATTCCCCCGCGCGCGCAGGATGTGGTTGATTCGCTGTTCACCATTCCCATGGTGCTGCCGCCCACGGTCTGCGGCTTTTTGTTGCTTTTGGCCTTCGGCAGAAACACAGCGGTGGGGCAGTGGTTTATCGATATCGGCTTCCCGCTTATATTTAGTTGGCAGGCAACCGTTATTGCGGCGGTTGTGGTGGCGTTTCCGCTGATGTATCGCAGCGCACGGGGTGCTTTTGAAAACCTCGACCCTAACATGTTGGATGCAGCGCGCACGCTGGGCTGGTCAAATGCCAAAATATTCTTCACGCTGATGCTGCCCCTTTCGTGGAGTTCCATCGCGGCGGGCACGGTGCTTTCGTTTGCGCGCGCCTTGGGCGAATTTGGCGCCACGCTGTTTTTGGCGGGCAACTATCTGGGCATCACGCGCACCATACCCATCGCCATCTACTTTGAATGGATGAACGGCAACACCGATGTGGCCATTTTTTGGACCATCATCATCATGCTGTTCAGCTTCGTCGTCATTTTGTTCATCAATCTGTGGGGTCGCCGCACCACGAAATACCGCAGGGGGGCAGGCCAATGAGTTTGGATGTTGCCATCAAGAAAAAGTTCAAATCGTTCACGCTGGATGTCGCGTTTGAGGCGGGCAACGAAACGCTGGGCTTCCTGGGTGCGTCGGGCTGCGGAAAAAGCCTGACCATGCGCTGTATTGCAGGCATAGAAACGCCCGACGAAGGCCACATCATCGTAAACGACACCGTATTTTTTGATGCGGAAAAGCACATAGATCTTTCGCCCCAACAGCGCAAAACGGCACTCCTTTTCCAAAACTACATGCTGTTTCCCAATTTAACCGTGGAACAAAATGTGGCGGCGGGCATAGGCAAGGCGGTCCCAAAAGCTCAGCGTGCCGAAATTACGCGTGCGGAACTCAAGCGCTTTAGCCTCGAAGGTTTTGGCAGCCGGTATCCCGCGCAGCTTTCCGGTGGCCAGCAACAACGCGTGGCACTTGCCCGCATGCTGGCCGCGCGCCCGGGCATTCTCATGCTGGATGAACCGTTTTCGGCCTTGGACTCCCACTTAAAAAGCGTGCTGGAACAAAATCTGGTCAGCCTGTTTGAAGCCTTTGAAGGCACGATTCTTTACGTCAGCCATGATATTGATGAGGCACTGCGTTTTTGTGACCGCTTAGCGGTGGTCGAAGGCGGCCACATCATGGAGCAGGGGACGGCTGATGATTTGGTCAATCGCCCGCAAAGCGTGGCGGGCATCAAGCTTTCGGGATGCAAAAACGCTGTGCCCGCACACTACGTGAACGAACACCGGGTGCGCCTGCCCAAATGGGGCATCGAAGTGGAAACGGCGGCGTGTGTGCCACGCGACGTGAAGTGCTTTGGCGTGCGCGCGTTTTATGTGCAGCGCACCGAAGAGCCGGGCGAAAACGTCTTTCGCGTGCGGGTTGATCGCACCAGCGATTCGCGCTTTGAACGCACGGTGCTGCTGGCGTTTCTCGATCGTGCGCCGGGTGCGCCCGATGCGGTCGATGAAGAGGAAGACGAAATGAAATACCTGCACCAGCACATGTTTTGGCGGGTGAACAAGCGTGCCATCGCCCCAGAAAACCTTCCCCAAAAAGGCGATGAAATGCTCATCCACATCCCCAAAGACAACATCTACCTGGTAACAAAGTAAGCTGCTTTAGCACCCCAACGGCTGCCTTTGTGTAATCGGGGGGTGCAAAAGGCGCAGGTTCCTCTATACTATTCTCAATTGAGAAGGGATAGGACATGAAGGATTCTCACGGCCGCACTATTGATTACTTGCGCATCTCGCTCACCGATCGCTGCAATCTGCGCTGCATTTACTGCATGCCTGAAGAAGGCGTCGACCAGCTTGCGCACAAAGATATTTTGCGCATCGAAGAAATTGAGAGAGCCGTGCGTGTGGCAGCAAGCATGGGCATCACGCGCATTCGCCTGACGGGCGGCGAGCCCCTGGTGCGCAAAGGCGTCGTCGATTTGGTGCGCAACATCGCACAAACGCCGGGCATACAGGACGTTTCCCTTACCACAAACGGTATTTTGTTGCCTAAGATGGCGGCAGATTTGAAGGCAGCGGGTCTTACCCGCGTCAATATTTCCCTGGACACGCTGGATGCGGCGCAGTTTGCCTTTATAACGCGCCGGGGCAAGCTGGAAGATACGCTGGCGGGCATAGATGCGGCTCTTGCCGTGGGTTTTAAGCCGGTGAAAATCAATGCGGTGGCGGTGCGCAGCCTCAACCAAGATTACCTGGCGTTTGCCAAGCTTTCGCTGGATCGCCCGCTGCATGTGCGCTTCATCGAATACATGCCGGTGGGCGAAAGTTCGGGCGCCGATGGCTGCGGCTGGGGCCCGCAAGATGTGGTGCCCACCGAAGAATTGATCGACATCATCGACGCTGCCGCCCGCGCCGCGGGGCTCGGCCCGCTCGTTCCTGCCGACAAGAGTCGCCCCATAGGGGGTGGGCCGGCGCGCTATTATCAATTTGAGGGCGCCCAAGGAACCGTGGGCTTCATCAGCCCGCTTTCCCGCCATTTTTGTGCGGAATGCAATCGCCTGCGCCTGACGGCGGATGGGGATATACGCCCCTGCCTGTTTTCGGATGATGAATTCGACCTTAAAGAAGCGCTGCGCGAGGGCAGCGATGAACAGGTGCGCGCGGTGATGTTGCAGGCTCTGGGCGCCAAACCCGATGAACACCACGACAAAGTGGGCACACAACGCGGCATGTCCCAAATCGGCGGATAGCGCGCGGGTGTGCCACACGCAACAAGGTGATACGACGAAGCGTAACGATGAAAGGAAGCATTGTGACCGATCAGCTAACTCATATCGATGAAAAGGGCGACGTGCGCATGGTGGATGTGGGCGCAAAGCCCGAAACCGAGCGCGTGGCTGTGGCGGAAGGCTTTATCGCCATGCACCCCGAAACGCTTGCGATGATCACCGAGGGCACGGCGGCAAAAGGCGACGTGCTTGCCTGTGCGCGCGTGGCCGGCGTGATGGGTGCCAAACAAACCTCAGCGCTTATCCCCATGTGTCACCCGCTCAACATCACGAAGGCAAAAGTTGAGCTTACCCCTGTGCCTGCGGGGGTGCGCGCAGATGGCAAAGTGGGCATACACGTGAGCACAACCTGCGGCGTCACCGGCAAAACGGGCATCGAAATGGAGGCGCTTACGGCCGCCAGCGTGGCCTGTCTAACCATTTACGATATGTGCAAGGCCATAGACCGCGGCATGGAAATAGGTGAAGTGCGCCTGCTGAAGAAGGATGGCGGCAAATCGGGTTTGTGGCAGCGCGCCTAAAAAGGGGAACCATGGTGGCCGAAAGAAAAAATGCGTTACTGCTGTTTAGCAAGGTGCCGCTTCCCGGTTTGGTGAAAACGCGCCTGACGCCGTTGAAAGATGGCACGCTTTCGCCCGAAGCGGCAGCCGGGCTGTATCACTGCATGTTTTTCGATGTGGTGGAAATTTGCTGTGATGCCCTGGCTGATTTGGAAGCCGCACAAGCACCCGCCCCCGCCCCGCACGAAAGCTACGACATCTTCATCGCCACCACGCCGGCAAAAAACGTGGCCGTCATGCAGAAGTTGTTCGACGATTCCGGGGTATGGCCGCGGCCACTGCACTTCATCTGCGACACGGGGGTCAGCTTCGACGAACACTACAACGATGCCTTTGAACAGGTGTTTTCCCAGGGATACGACACTATTTTATCCTTGGGTGGCGACATGCCCACACTGCCCAAAGCGGTGATCGTTGAAGGTTTTGGGCAGTTGCAGCGCTTGGCTGAGTTGCCGGGCGGTGGCTGCGTGCTTGCCCCTGACCAGGAAATGGGCGTTTCTCTTGTAGGTTGGGTGCGCGGCACACACATCAGCCATACGGGGGTTTTCTACAATAGCGAAGGCCTGACCGTTTTGCCCGCCTACATTGCCCAGGCGCGCGCCCACGATGTGCGCGTGGTAGGCCTGCCTGCCGTGGTCGACGTGGATACGATGGCCGATCTTAATCACAACATCACGCTTATGCAAGCTCTTGCCTACTGTGCGCAGTTCCAGGATGTGTCGCTGCCGTGGCGCACCATCGATGCGCTGCGCCAGATGGGCTTTGGCGAAGTGCGCGTGCCGCCCAACGAACTGCGCGATTCTCGCGAAGGGATCGATGTCTGATCAACACCCCGGCAACACCTTGACA
>JAVWGW010000125.1:0-4667 GCA_036640375.1 Raoultibacter sp.
CAGCTTTCGCGTGGAAGACCCATCTTGTCGTTGACTGCCATAGTAAATGAAATGGGTGCCCACAGGCTTTCGGGCCAGCACCACACGGTCAAGCCTTCGATACCTTCGATAACAGGAGCGCGCACCCCCCACTCGATATTGCCCGAAATGCGGAAGGGCACCAAGGCCTTGCTGGTGCGAAAACGAATGCCAGCAGCCGCCAACACTTCGCGTGCCGCATCGCGTTCATCGATGTTGTCGAACTGGATTTCAAAACTCTGCTTTCCCTTTTCGGCTTCCCGATAAGTGTGGGTGGGCAGCTTTTCGGCCAGCGCACTATAAGCATCAAAAGCATCATTTTTCACATAGATTACCGGTGGCACCAAAAATTCCTTGATGGTATTGATAACCACGGGGCGCACTTCAGGATCACTTCCCAATGTGGCCACATATTCGCGCAGCAGCCCCGCGAAGTCCGGAAGATCAAAATACCAGTTTTCCACCGGACGCATTTCGGGCGTGGTGTCGGTAAGCGTCGATTTCGGCGCGATCAAATCGGCGGGCGCATACTGATGACCCAAATCGCATTCATCGGCATAGGCGTGTTCGCTTTTGCAGCCCTGCACCGGGCACCGGCCCACAACCTGGCGTCCGTTCAAAAAGGTGTGTGCGCTCGCATCGTAGAACTGCAAGTTCGCACGTTTGTGAAGGTGTCCGTTTTTGTAGAGCTCTTCGATAAAGTAGCCGCTGATCTGCTGATGCACATCGCCGCAGGAACCCATACCCGAACCATCATAGATGGAAAGTGAAATATCGTAGGCATCAAGCGTGGCCTTTTGCCGATCGTGATTAAGCTTCACGTAATCGGAAATGCTGCCTTCAAATTCACCCGATTCAACCAGCTTGCGATACCCTTCATTGATGGGCGAACCAAAGCAATCCGTGCCCGAAATGAAGCGCACGTTTTCTTCGCCAATGCGGTCGCGCAAAAAGCGCGTAAAGCAATCGGCCGGCACAAAAACGCCACCGATATGCCCAAAATGCAGCGGCTTGTTGCCATAGGGCATGCCGGCCGTCACCACAGCGCGGTGGGGCCACTCAATTTTGCTATTAGGAAAGGGAACCATGGATGCCCAACTCCTTTATGGCCGCGGCCAGCTGTTCTTCAGAAGAAGACGACGAGCCCAAAAGACCCAGCAGCGAAGACATATCCAGCGTTTCTTCTTGCAGGTAAAGCGTTTCGTAATCGGTGATGCCCGCCAATTCGGCCGCCTTCGCACAGGCATCTTCCAGTGTGCCAATTTCATCGGCCAAGCCATTTTTTACGGCGTCCATGCCCGTGAAGGTAAGGCCGGTGGCAAGCGCGCGCGCTTCTTCGGTGGTGATGCCGCGACCCTGCGCCACCGTTTCGATGAAGGTTTCATTGATGTCGTTGATCTGCTTTTGGTAGTAGGCGCGCTCTTCTTCGGTTAAGGGGCGCGTGCCGTAGCTGGAATCTTTGGAATCGGCCGAGGTGATGTTTTCAACCTTGATGCCCAGCTTTTCTAGCAGCATCGACAAATCGCTCACCTGCATAGCGGTGCCAATGGCGCCGATGGCGGTGGTTTTAGCCGTGTAGATATAATCTGCCTGCGACGATATTTCGTAGGCCGCGCTTGCATTCATCGAAGCGCTTGACACCACGATCGGCTTGGAAAAATCACGTGTATACGTGGCCATTTCTTCGCCGGCCGTAGCCGTGCCGCCGCCGGAATCAACGCGCAAAACAACCGCCTTGATGTGCGGATCGTCTTCAGCTTTATCAAGCTGCGCCTTCAAGCCTTCGGGCGAACACGTTGTGCCGTCGTATTGAATGGTGCCGCTGATGTCGATGATGCCCACGCTGTCGGAAAAAAGCCTGCCCGATGCAGGGGACGTGGCAAGAGGCCCGCCGAAGGAAGAAAGCGCCGCCGAACACGATACGGTGCCCACAATGATGGTGGCAAACAGCAAGATGATCGCCACCAGGGCAACGATCCAGCCTCGACCTTTTTTGGCTGGACGCACGTAGACGGGCGTCGCAGGCTGATAGCCGTAGGGCGCGGGCTGCGGCGCGCCCGTGTAGGCCGGCGCTGCGCTGCTGCTGCGGTGCCACAGCTGGTTGCGGCTGCTGATTGTAAGGCGGCTGCTGCTGAGCGGGTTGTTGTTGCCAATCGTTATTTTCCTGCGCCATGTTCGCTCCTTATTTCTGTGTTAAAAAGCAAGGCTTTCATCATTGCGTCGACCCTGCGCTTTTTTCGCCGTGCGCAAAAGAAATTCTTGGTTCGTGTCGGTTTGCTTGAGCGATTTTATCAACATATCCATCGCGCGTTCAGTGCTGTTCATGTTCGCAAGAATGCGACGCACCGCCCAGATAAGGGGGGCTTCCTGCGGGTCGAGCAGTAAGTCTTCCTTGCGCGTGCCCGAAGAAACCGGGTCGATTGCGGGGAATATGCGACGGTCAGCCAAATTGCGATCGAGCTTGAGTTCCATATTGCCCGTGCCCTTGAATTCTTCAAAGATAACTTCGTCCATTTTCGAGCCGGTGTCAATAAGCGCCGAAGCCAAAATGGTCAAGCTGCCACCGCCTTCGATGTTGCGCGCGGCACCCAAAAAGCGCTTGGGCGGATAAAGCGCCGTGGAATCAACGCCACCGGAAAGGATACGGCCACTGGCAGGCTGCGCAAGATTGTAAGCGCGCGCCAAACGCGTGAGCGAATCGAGCAGGATAACGACATCTTCGCCACACTCTACCAGGCGTTTTGCACGTTCCACAACCATTTCTGCCACAGCAATGTGGTTTTCACACGGCATATCAAAGGTGGAAGAAATAACCTCGCCCTTGATGGAGCGTTCCATATCGGTCACTTCTTCGGGACGCTCATCCACCAGCAGGCACATCAGGTGCACTTCGGGATTATTGGCCGAAATGGCGGCCGCAATATCTTTGAGAATAGTGGTTTTACCCGCCTTAGGGGGCGACACAATCAGCCCGCGCTGACCCTTGCCAATAGGTGCCGCCAAATCAATCACGCGCGCCGTGATAGCGCTTTTGCCGTGTTCCATAAGTAGGCGCTGGTCGGGGAAAATAGGCGTTAGGTCGGCGAAGCGAGGGCGTTTGCCCAGCGCATCAACGGGAATTTTATTGACGGAAACAAGCTTTTGCACCGCAGCGTATTTTTCGTTATCGCGCGCCGGACGCACGCGACCAACCACATAATCGCCCTTGCGCAAGCCATTGCGGCGAATGGTGGAAAGGCCCACATACACATCGGATTCGCCCGGCAAATATCCCTGCGTGCGCAAAAAACCGTAGCCGTCAGCCAAGATATCAAGGATACCTTCGACATCAATGAAGCCTTCGGCCTTCATGCTTGCGGCAAAAACGACTTCAACCAGGTCTGCCTTCTTAAGCCCTGCGGCTTCAACGCCCAACTCGACTGCCTTGGCGCGTAAATCAACCACTTTCAATTCGTTCAAGTCTTCGCGCGTAGTCTGTGGCACCACGGGCTCACGATTGCTGTTTCTATTATTATTGTTGTTGGTGCCGCCATTATTTGTGCCGCCATTATTGTTTTGGTAGGGGCGGCGTTGGCGCCGATGGTTGTTGTTTGCAGAACCATCGCGGCCACCATTGTTTGAGGGGCGATTGTTGGCTGAATGACCATTGTTGTTGCGCGGCGCATTGTTGTTGCGCAAAGGGGCATTCTGCTGGTTGGAGCGCTGTGCAGAAGCGCGGTGTGCGGAAGGCTTTGCGGCGGCGGGTTCCTGATCGAAGCGCTGCTGTGCTTGCACAGGCGAAACCTCTGATGCCGGCGCAGGTTTTTCTGCCTTTGCAGGTACTTCAGCAGACGATTTTTGAGCGGCAACCTTCTTGTGCGCCGTCGTCTTAGCAGCAGCCGCTTTGGCGCGCGCAGGCTTTGGCGTCGCAGGTGCTGCTGGTGTTGCAGCTTCCTCACTGGCGGGCTTAGCTGCGGCGCGGCGGCGAGTGGGTTTTGCGGCAAGATCTTGTGCGGGCACCCCTTCTTCTGCGGGCGTCGCCCGAGCGCGCGTCGGCTGCATCAGGGGTTTTTTAGTGCGCGGTGGCTTAGGGGCTGCTTCAACCCCTTCTGCGGCTTTATCAACAGTTGACCTGCGCCGGCGCACAGTTGTTTTCGTAGGCGCCAACACTGAGGCTTCCGGCTTGCTTACTTCTTCATCTTGGCTCATGCGTTTTGAACCTTCTCCCAATCCTTCATAAAGGATTCAAGTCCACGATCGGTCAAGGGGTGCTGAACCATTTTCTTCAATACGCCAAACGGGACCGTAGCAATATCGGCACCCATCAGGGCAGATTGAGTTACATGGTTTGCGCTGCGGATGGATGCCGCAATAATTTCAATCTGTTCACCCTTAACGGTGTTGGCGGTGAAATCGTAGTTGCCAATGGCGTTCACCACGTTTTCCAGCTGCTCTAAACCGTCTTCAGAAATATCGTCGAAACGCCCCACGAACGGGCTGATGTAACGGGCTCCAGCACGTGCGGCCATCAAGGCTTGCGGCACAGAAAAGCACAGCGTCATGTTGACGGCGATACCTTCATCAGCCAGCGTGCGCGTGGCAGCCAGGCCTTCAATCATAGTGGGAACCTTCACGACAACGTTGGGAGCGATTGCCGCCAACTCGCGGCC
>JAVWGW010000126.1:0-4658 GCA_036640375.1 Raoultibacter sp.
TCGGCCGCCGCCAACAGAGCCTCTGTGTCTGATGGCCTTTCGGGAATTTCCCTCAGAGAGGCACGCGAAACTGTCACCGACGATTCCGCAGCAGTTAGTACTGCGCCATCAAGCGGTTTCTTCCCTGAATCAATAACACTTTGGACGGCATCCATCGCAGCGCCCAGCTCTTCATTTTTCCCCGCGACAACTTCTGCGGCAGAGTTAAAGCCAGAAACAGCTTCGCTGTGTGGCTTTTCATAAAAGAAGTACCAGCAGCACACGGCCACAACTACCAGCGTTACAGCAACAACGATTGCTGCAATAATCTTGACATTTTTCTTGCCAGCAACGCCTTCATTTTGTTCTAGAACAGCGTCAGCATTAGGCCTATCGGCATCCGCTTCCAACCCTTTTGACTCTTCTTCAGTCACCATTTCTTTCCCCTTTTCTATAACCTATAGTCATTCACTTTTGCGTTAGGCATAAGCGCACCAGAGTGCCCCTCTGCGATAAGGGGCTTGACTGGTGGTCACAGTATGACCGAAGGCTTTCCGTCAGGAGTACTGCATATGGGACAGTGCGTAGACGCACTGTTTTGTGGGAAACTAAGCTTCGGGGAACAGGTCTGCGAAGGTGAAGCTGCGACAATCTACAAGGCCGCGGTTGGTCAGGCGCAGTTCGGGCAGGCAGGCAAGCGGGATTAAGGCCATCGTCATAAACGGCGAAGGCATAGTGCATCCGATCGCTTCCCACGCGGCTTCTTCGGCCTGCACCAAGGCAGCAACTTCTTCAACCGTGCCGTTGTTCATCAGCCCCGCCACCGGCAGCGGAACATGGCCTATGACCTGGCCTTGCGACACCACAACGCTGCCGCCGCCCGAAGCGATAAGCGTATTGGCCGCAAGCGCCATATCGGCATCGTTTGTGCCTAACACCAGCAGGTTGTGCGCATCGTGGGCCACCGTGGAAGCCATGGCCCCCGAAGTGATACCGAAGCCCTTCACGAAGCCGGATGCGAAGGTGCCCGTTTCATGATGGCGTTCAAACACGAATGCCTTGAGCACATCTTGTGCGGTATCGGATGCCACCTGGCCTTCCCTAACGGGCATATCCACAAAGGCTTCAAAGGTGCCCACACGCGCGGGAATAACTTCGATAACGCGTGTGCGCACCGCGTCTTTTGCAGCCGCAGGTGCCGCAATAGCAAAGGTTTCCGGCGTGATGGACCCTTTGATGTGCATGGAGTGGGTGGCCCACTCGGGATAGACGAAGGGGTCCACTTCAAAGCAGGCGCGCCCTTCTTCGGCCACCACTTCCCCGTCGATGAGCACGCGCGTAACGCAGCAGCGCTCAAGATCGGACAAAAACACGATGTCGGCGCAGCGGCCCGGCGTAATGGAACCCATTTCGTGATCGACCTGAAAACACTGGGCGGTATTGATGGTGACCATCTGGATGGCGCACAAAGGATCGATGCCTTCTTCAATGGCGCGGCGCACCACATGGTCGAGGTGCCCGTGTTCCACTAGGGTATTGGGGTGCGTATCGTCGGAAACCAAGCAGGCAAAGCGCGTATCGCAGTGGGCACGCGCCGGATCGGTGATGACACCGGCCAGCTGCGCCAAGTCGTGCCAGGCAGACCCTTCGCGAAACTGAGCGTACATGCCCAAACGCATCTTGGCCAGCGCATCTTCTAGGCGCGTCGATTCGTGGCAGCAGCGAATGCCCGCAGCGATATAGGCGTTAAGACCCGCATCGGTTTCGGGGATAGAATAGTGCCCCGTGGCAATTTTGCCCGCAGCAAGCGTGGCCGCCACTTCGCCGTGTGCGTTTTCCTCGCCCGACAAAATGCCGGGGAAATTCATCATTTCCCCCAAGCCCACGACGTTTTCCCACTGCATGGTTTCGGCCACGTCGGCAGCAAAAATGGCCGCCCCCGTATCCTCGAAGCCGGGCACAGCTGGCACGCAGGAAGGC
The DNA here is from genome assembly GCA_036640375.1 of Raoultibacter sp. Taxonomy (GTDB): domain Bacteria; phylum Actinomycetota; class Coriobacteriia; order Coriobacteriales; family Eggerthellaceae; genus JAVWGW01. Next base: position 1,960 of record JAVWGW010000126.1, read on the forward strand.
ATGGTTATCATAGTTTTAAGCGGCGTGCGCGCCCCATCTTGCGCCATAAGCTTGACGCCTTCAAGGCCGAGCACGTTGCAAATTTCGTGCGGATCCCAATAGATGCCCACCGTGCCATGAGGCACCACGGCGCGCGCGTATTGCGAAGCGGAAAGCATGGAAGATTCCACATGGATGTGCCCGTCGAGGAACCCCGGTGCAATAAAGGCACCTTCGGCATCGATAACGCGGGTGCCTTCACCGATGCACTGCGCACCGTCGCCGCCCACATAGGCGATGCGCCCGCAGGCTATGGCAACCGTTATATCCTCCTGGATTTCGGCGGTGCACACGTTGATCAGGCGCGCATGCGTGATGACGGTAGCGGCGGGCGTGCGGCCCTGCGCCACCGCGGCCAATGTTGCACCGCACTGGCTTTGTGGAACCTTGCAAAACGTGTTGATCATGGATGACCACCTTTCATCAAAAAGATTCATGCCACCAGCTTACTATTTATTTCCGTTGAGCGAAAGACACGCCCGCGCGCACGCCAAGCGCGGTATCTTCGATGGCGACCTGTTACCTCAAGGAGGAAACTTATGAAAATTGCCGTTGCCAGCGAGGGACTTGATGTCTCGCAGCACTTCGGTCACTGTTCTAACTACAACTATTTTACCGTCGCCAACGGTGCGGTCGTCGATTGCCAAAACATGCCCAGCCCCGGCCACCTCTGCGATTCGATGGCGCCCCTTATGAAGGAATTAGACGTGGGCGCGCTGATTACCGGGGGTATCGGGGCGGGTGCGAAAAGCGCCTTTGATGCCCATAACATCCCCGTAGTAACGGGCGCCAGCGGCAATGCGCGCCAAGCTGTGGAAGATTACCTAAGCGGTCAGCTTACTTCAAGCGGCAGATTCTGCGCCGGACACGGCGAACCCTGCGCCAACAACTAATCCCTTGCTGCACCCCCGCTAGTCCCCTGTCGATTCCCCGCCAATCCCCTGCTCCTCACTCACACAAACCGCACAAAAAAGGCGACCCGCAGGTCGCCAATTTGTGTGAGCTATGTAGCCTGTAGCCGTTAAGCCTAGAGAGCTTTTTTGGCAACCTCGACCACGGCACTAAATGCTTGGGGGTCGTTGATGGCCATATCGGACAAAACCTTGCGGTCAAGTTCGACACCGGCCCTTTTCAGGCCGTTCATCAGCACGGAATAGGAAAGGCCGTTGATTCTGGCAGCCGCGTTGATGCGGGTGATCCAGAGGCGACGAATCGTGCGCTTTTTGTTGCGGCGGTCACGATAGACATATTGAAGCGAATGCTGCACCTGTTCTTTCGCAACGCGATAAGAACGAGATTTTGCACCATAATAACCCTTAGCGCGACCAAGGACGGTACGACGCTTTTTGTGGGCGGAAACTGCACGTTTTACACGAGGCATATCTTTTCACTCCTTACTTAGCGACGACCGAGATTGCGGGCAATGACTTTGTTGTCAGCGGTAGCGACTTCGGTTTCGTGGCGGAAATTACGCTTACGTTTCTGGCTCTTCTTCGTCATGATGTGGCTTTTGAAAGCCTTGGAACGCATAATCTTGCCAGAACCGGTTACGCGAAAACGTTTCGCAGTACCGCGGTGAGTTTTCATCTTAGGCATTATTCTTCCTTTCCTTCTTCACTTTCAGTTTCCGTTTTTTCGTTCTCTTTTTTCTTCTTAGCCAGCACGCTGGGCAAAGGGGAAATCAACATATGCATGTTACGACCTTCCATCTTTGGCTGGTTTTCAATAACCGCCATGTCTTTCAAGTCGTCTGCCAAACGCTCCAAGATGGTCAAACCCTGTTCGGGGTGAGCCATTTCTCGACCACGGAACATGATGGTGATCTTCACCTTCGAGCCCGCTTCCAAGAAACGCAGAACGTGTTTCTTTTTGGTCGTGTAATCTCCCACATCGATCTTGGGGCGGAATTTCATTTCTTTTGTTTCAATCTTGCTCTGGTTCTTGCGGGCCTGTTTAGCTTTGATGGCCTGATCATAGCGAAACTTGCCATAATCCATGATGCGACACACGGGCGGTTGCGCGTTGGGCGCAATTTCAACTAAGTCCAAACCGTCAGCATCGGCGACCTTTTGGGCTTCCGTGACTACGTAAATGCCCATCTGTGATCCGTCGTAACCGATCAGACGACATTCTTTCGCATCGATCTCTTCATTGAGCCGGGGCTCTTGAGCAGCTATCGCGCTCACCTCCTTACCATACGCCGAAGCGCACGCCGTTAACAAAAAACCCGCAGCGCATAGCCACGGGTTCATAGGGTAAAATCAGCGGTGCAGGTGCACCTCGATATCCATGAAACCCATCAGCAGCGCCGAAACAGGTGGAGGGCTCATCCCTCGCTTGAGTAAAACAGCTGAACCAGTGTACCAAGCCTTGCCGACCTATGCAAGAAAAAGTTTTCAGGAAATCGGACGCGTGCCCTAACGCCGCAAGCGACGGCGCGCGATAAACGCCGCAGCAAGCGCTAGGCAACACGCCAAGGCTATGCCCCCCACCAGCAGCGCCAGGTTCGCATCGCCCGTAGTGGCCAAACCACGCGGGTTCTGGTTCGGCTTTACCTGCGGATCTTCGCCGGGTTGCACAGGACCAGGACCAGGAACCGGATCCTTTGACCATTGCGCATAGAGGGTCATCGCCGCGGCCGAGCCCTCCGGTGTGTCGAT
>JAVWGW010000127.1:0-4574 GCA_036640375.1 Raoultibacter sp.
ATAGACAACCAAGACCATAATGGTCACCACAAAAAGCTGTCGACCAATCAAAAACAAAAGCGACCCTGCGGCAAGGGCAAGGCTTCCCGGCAAAGCAAGCAGGGCAATGCCCCCCGCCATGATGGGGAAGCAGACGCGGAAAATAGCATTATTGAAGCTGCCCTGCGAGTGAAGAAGAACGGCAGACATCAAAGCTGCCGAAACGATGAAGGCCAACGAAAATACCACCAGCTTGGTGTCGGGTCCCATATGCCCATTGTCGAGGGCAGCCACAATCCCTTCCATCACGCTTGCAACCAAAATGGTGAGCAAGAGAATCTTCGGCAGCTTCTGGTCGGCTGCGGGCGTGTCGCTGTTCGCTTCGTTCACGGAAGGTTGCGACATCCTTAAACAGACTAGCATCGCAAGAGGGGTCAGACACATCGTCGCAATAAAAAGTTCCAGCGGCACAATGTTTGAAAGCGGCGCGACGAAAAGCATGACCATGCAGGCAACGATATTGCAGCGAATAGTTGTGGATACGCCCGAAAGAGCAAACCGCCGCACCATTTCTGGAAGAAAACACAGGCAACCCGTCGCAGTAAGCACAATGCAGGGGATGACGGACCAGGTCTGGTGGAAAAAGTGCCCAAAAACCAGCTGGACAAGCGGGGCGACCGCAGCGCACACGGCTGCCACAACAAGATGCCACCCAGAATTGAGCTTGCGTCCGAATAACAGATAGGCACCCAACACGGCAAGATACATAATCAGCACGGCAATCACCGCGATGAAGCTGCCAAAAAGGGGGATGGTAATCGATTCGAGGTAACTTGAAGGAATGCGAAAATTGCGGTAGATAAAAAATACTTCGCAGCAAAAAAGGCAGTAGGCAAGGGCAAACAACGCTTCGTTGCTTAATGCAAAGCGCGTTCGTAGAGCCCCCTTAAACCCGTTCGACGCCATGGTCTACCCTCTTTTCAGCAGCAATAGCACCTCTAGCCCCGCACACCGCCGCAATCGATTCAACCGATAGACCCATTGTAACCGAAGAAGCACACCGTCCCCTTGCCCCACCACCCCTTTATCCCCGCTTGGGTCCAAGCAGTGCCGCGCAAGCATACCCCAACCTGCAAAAATAGTTCGCCTGCATAAAAGTTCCGCGCAAGCGCTGCTATCGCAAAAGCGCAGGACACGATATACTATACAAATGCACAAGAGTTAAACGGGGTGCACCAACAACGCTCAATCGTGCCGCTGAAGGAGAATTTCGTGGAGGGTAACGAGGACGCAAGCGTATATGTTCAAGAACATGCGTATGTCATCGACCACACATACCGGCTTGTCTACCTTGATCCCGCAACCAGGGACCTCTTTCCTTCCGCACACCTGGGCGACACCTGCTTTGCTGCGTTGCGCGGCATCGATCATATTTGCAAAGATTGCCCCTGGTATAACCGAACTTCTTCCACCAATTCGTCGACACAAAACCTTATTTACAATCGCGAACTTAAACAGTGGCTCACCGCTTCCTACATTACCGTCGAATGGCCCCAGCACGGCAATTGCGTGATAATCGCAGCCAAAAGTATCGATGAAACCAACAAAAATTTGCTGTATTCCTTTAGCCAACAGGCCTCTTACGATGAACTGTTTGAAATCGACAAAACCGATGATGCCTATCGGGTTTTGTATTGCGACAAGAACAAATACATCATGGGCGCCCTTGCAGGAAAGCTATCGCGCGCCCTTGCTGAATGTGCCGATGCGCTGGTGCATCCCAACGACCGGGAAGCATTTTTACGCCTCTGGGAACCTGAACATTTCCAAAAAGCGCTTGAACAGCACGGGGTACTTAAGGGTGAGTATCGCAAAAAGCTGCGCTCGGGCGAATACGGCTGGGTTGCGCAAACGATAGTCCCCGTTCAGCGGGGTGAATGTGATGGGAGCGTCTTTTTCTGCTTTATTGTCGACATCGATAATCAGAAGAAGAGCAACCTCCAGCGCAAACATATAGCGGGCGTGTTCGCGCAAAAATATAACGAAAATGATCCCTTGACTGGCCTGTTCACTAATTTTGTTTTCTACGAAAAAGCGGAAGACTACATAGACCAGCACCCTGAAGAACCGCTGGATATGCTTTACCTTGATATCGAACACTTCAAGATTCTCAATGAATGGTATGGTCGCGATGAAGGGGATCGCCTGCTCAAAGCCTTAGGGAATCACCTTGCCTGCATCTGCAATCAAAACCAAGGCATCGCTGGTTACTTCGGCGGCGATGATTTCGTGATGCTTTTGCCCCATAGCGTCGTCACAAAAGATCTGCTGGAGGATCTGCTCAACTTCCCTGCCACCATTTTTGAAGACAGCATTGGGTTCTTGCCGGTAATCGGCATCTGCGCGCTCGAAGATCGCACGACACCGGCGGCAACGCTATGCGACCACGCTTTGACGGCGCTTAATTCCGTCAAGGGCAATTACACCACGCGCATCGCCCACTACGACAGCAGCATGACGCAGGATCTTGAGCAGGAACCGAAAATTTTGCTTGAAGTGCAGCGTGGCTTGAAAAATAATGAATTTGTGCTGTACTGGCAGCCAAAATGTAACATAAAAACCCACAAAATCATCGGGCTGGAAGCGTTGGTGCGCTGGCAGCACCCCGAACGCGGCCTGGTCATGCCCAATGAGTTCATCCCGCTGCTGGAAAAAAACGGCTTCATCGCCAGCCTCGATCTTTTTGTCTGGGAAGAAGCCTGCCGCATTTTGCGCGCATGGATCGACCAAGGCCACCAGCCCATTCCCGTTTCCATCAATATTTCGCGGGCCGATATGTATTCGGTCAATGTGGCAAAAACTCTTGAGCATCTGATCAGCACCTATCGCATAGACCGCGCGCTGCTTGAACTTGAAATCACCGAAAGCGCCTATGTTGAAGATTCGCGCATGTCAGATGTGGCCACCCAGCTGCAGGGGCTGGGCTACACCATCCTCATGGACGATTTTGGCAGCGGTTATTCTTCGCTTAACATGCTCAAAGATATCAAGGTCGATATCTTGAAAATCGATATGAACTTCCTCAAACTTTCCGCTTCTTCCTCCGGGCGGGGCGAAAACATCTTGCAATCCGTTATCAGCATGGCGCGCTTGATGGAACTTGACGTTATTGCCGAAGGCGTGGAAACGCAGGAACAGGTTGATTTTCTGGCAAGCCTGGGCTGCGATTATGTGCAGGGCTACTTCTTTTTCAAACCGATGTCGTGCGCTGATGCCAAAAAACTTCTTCTTATTGAAGACAACGTGGACTACCTGGGCATGCACAAAAGCCAGGTGGGCAGCATCCGCCTGACCGATCTGGTGCATGACAACCTGGAAAGTCAGACGATGTTGGATAACCTGCTGGGCGGCATGGCTATTTACGAACTGTGCGAAGGCCACTTTGAACTTTTGCAGGTGAACAACCGCTACTGCCACATTACGGAATGCACCATAAGTGACCTGGAAGAACACCGCTATTCTATGGGCGACATGGTGCATCCCGATGATCTTGATGCCATGATGAGCCTTTTTGACCAAGCCGAAGAAAACCCCGCCGCCGGTGCCGCAGGAGCCATTCGCCGCTACCGCTTGGCGGGCGGCCTGATGTGGGTTTACTTCCGCATTTTCTTCCTGCGCGAACAAGACCACAAGAAAATATTTTATGCCACGTTAACGGATGTAACGGACCAAAAAGAACAAGAAGAAGCACTTTACGCTTCCCAGAAAGCGCTTAATAAAATGCTCGAACTTTCATCCCTCAATCAAGATGCACCCAAGCTCGCCACCGAAAACCGCTGAAAGACTTTCGCTCGCAATTTAGTTTTCAAAGAAGCTATCAAGGTCGTCGTAACTCGCATCGGCAAATCGAGTCGCAGGGTTTTTGCGCGTATCCGCAAGAAAGAAAAAGACCAGCTTCTTATCGTTTTGATCAAAAAGATAATACATATCCCAATAAGTGTCTGGCACATATTTGTGGTAGCAAGTAAACATGAGCGCTTCGGCCCGGTAGCAGGGTTTATACTCATGCCCTATTCCAGGAGCCGTTTCAAGCATATCAATGCTGTGATTGATTTTCCCAAGCGCAACAGCAGATACTTCCCGCAATTGCTGGAAAAAGCAGTTGGCATATACTACTTCCCACCGTTGTTCGTTTTCGCGCTCTTCCATGGCAGGCTAGACCGGTTTTTGAAGTTCAGTAAGCTGAATATTTGCGTCATGACGGCTCAGGGTGTTCCCCGCCTGCCAATCATCGTAGCCCCGCTGCACACCACGGGCAAGGTAGTGTTCATATGCTTGCCTATCAGGCAAAGCGTCTACCGTAAATATTTCAAAAGGAATTCTTTTTTCACGAACGACCTGGCGCATAAAAACGTTTATGGCCGTCGTACTTGTCATTCCAACAGCAGAACAAAAAGAGGAGAATTCTTTCTTGAGATCGCCATCAGTTTTAATTGTTATTGTTGCAGTCATGGTCGCTTCCTTCCTTTTATGCCCATTATAGAGAAATAAATGACCAAGGTACTGATAATGTTACTACAAAATAGCTTTAAAAG